>JBDSBX010000116.1:0-5411 GCA_039921365.1 Sphingomicrobium sp.
GTTCGAGGAGCATTTCGGCAAGCTCTAGCTCGCTTTCAGTCGGCGCCTTCTTCCTTTGAGGATCGGGATTTTTCTTCCTTTGAGGATCGGGATTTCGACTTGGTTCGCGAGGCGATCAGCTTGTCGATCTTGCGGCCGTCCATGTCGACGATCTCGAATGACCAGCCGTCATGCTTGAAAGTCTCCCCGGTCACAGGGAGATGCTTGAGCACCGACAATGCAAACCCGGCAACGGTCGAGAAATCGCGATCGACCGGCAGCCGCATGCCGAGCCGATCGCTCAAAATGTCGGCACTCGCCGCGCCCGACAGCAGCCAGCTGCCATCGTCGCGCTCGATGATCGGCGGATCCTCGCCGTCATCGACATCGTGAGCGAAGGCGCCGGCCAGCGCCGCAAGCAGGCTGCCGGGCGTCACGATCCCGTCGAAATGGCCGTATTCGTCGTGCACCAGGGCGAGCGGCACATCGGCGCGCCGCAGAACCGCAAGCGCGTCCATGGCATCCATCAGATCGGGGATCACCGGCGCCTCGCGGCATATCGCCTTCAAGTCGAGCGGCGCACAATCGAGTGCGTGGGTCAGCAGGTCGCGGGTCTGGATGACGCCGACAATATTGTCGACGGACCCGTCGGCGACCGGGATCCGGCTGTGCGGTATCTCCCTGAGCGCGGCGCGGATTTCGTCGCTGGTCGCGTGGATATCGATCCAGTCGACGTCGGTCCGTGGAGTCATCACCTCGCGCACAGGACGGTCGGCCAGCCGCACAATTCCCGAGATGATCTCGCGCTCGCTTTCATCGAGGACGCCGGCGGTCTGGGCCTCCGCGACCACCAGATGCAATTCCTCGGCCGTCACCGCGTTGCGCGATTCCCGGTCGAGCCTCAGCGCCTTGAAAATCATCGCGCTGGTTCGGTCGAGCAGCCACACGAATGGCGCCGTGACCTTCGACATCCAGTAGAGCGGGCGGGAGACGATGGCCGCGATCGGCTCGGGAGAGCGCAAGGCGAATTGCTTGGGGACGATCTCACCGATGACCAAAGAAGCGAAGGTCGTGATGACGATGACCAGGCCGAAACCGAGGGTGGCGGCGGTTTCGGGGTCGACGCCCAGCAAGGCTATCCGTTGGCCGACGGGCTGCCCGAGGCGAGCTCCCGAAAAAGCGCCAGCGAGAATGCCGATGAGGGTAATTCCGGTTTGGACCGTGGACAAAAATCGACCGGGCGACGCCGCCAGGTCCAGCGCGCACTGGGCACCGGCGCTGCCCGACTTGACCATCGCCTTGAGACGCGCCTCGCGCGACGAGACGATCGCCAGTTCGCTCATCGACAATACGCCGTTGAGACCGATCAGCGCCAGGATCAGTACCAGGTCGAGCCAGGGAAATGGAAGCAAGTGGTCGCTCATGGGCGGAACGGCGATTTAGCCTTCATCTAAGGTCGGCCACAAGCGGCCCGCTCAATCGATGGTCGATTCACCGACGGAACCACTTATGATGAATGCCGGTTGCACGTCTATTCCAGACATTGAACGGGGAGTCACTCAATGCGTCGTTTGCGCACCTTCGCCACGCTCGCGCTTGCCGGGCCATTGCTGGCGACTGCCGGATGCAGCAACATTTTCGCCCCGCCCGCCTATCGGCCACCGCCACCCAATGTCATCATGCCCGCGGTCCCCGCCTATTTGCTCGGCGACGTCGTCGGCGGCTACGCGGCGCGCCTGAAAAAAGCTCGCGCGGCGGGCCTCAAGCCTATCTCGACGGTGGATTATATCAGCCAGCAAGAGCTGGACCTGCGGCGCGAGTCCGCTGGCACAGGAGTCGACGTCATTCGCTCCGGCGACCGGCTGTTCGTGCGACTGCCCGCGAGCGGCACGTTCAATGTCGGGCGCTCCGACATCAGCCCGCAAGCCGTGTCGACCCTCGGCGAAATCGGTCTGACCCTGAAAAAATATAACCGCTCGCTGGTTGATGTCCTCGGCCACACCGATTCGACGGGGTCGGAGGCGGGCAACAAGGTTCTGTCGGAGAAACGCGCCCAAGCGGTCGCGGCGCTGCTGCGCTCCCGGGGCGTGGCAGCGGCGCGCATTGCGACGCGCGGCTACGGCGCCGGCCAGCCGATCGGCGACAATGGCACCGACGCCGGCCGGACGTTGAACCGCCGTGTCGAGATCAAGATCGTGCCGCTGCGCTAGCGGCGGCCTTGCTTACCGACGAGCGGCGAAGAAATCGCGCAACTGCATCGCCGCTTCCACCTCGCCGATCCCGCCAAGCACGTCCGGGCGGTGATGGCAGGTTGGCTGAGCGAACATGCGCGGGCCATGAACGACGCCGCCGCCCTTGGCATCTTCGGCGGCAAAGCGCAGCGCCGCGAGCCTGGCGATGGCGATCGCCGCCGCACACATCGCGCACGGCTCCAGCGTCACCCACAAGGTGCAGTCATCGAGCCGCGGCGTGCCGAGTTTCTTGGCCGCGGCGCGGATCGCCACCATTTCGGCATGGGCGGTGGGGTCGAGCGCACCGCGCATGGCATTGCGGCTTTCGGCAACAATCGCCTCACCCCGAGTGATCACAGCACCGAACGGCACCTCGCCCGCCGCAGCCGCTTCGGCGGCCAGGTGGAGCGCGCGACGCATCGCTGGTGGGAGCGGGAAACTCATGCGCAGCGGCTAGCGCAGGTCGGCCGCCGCGTGAAGTTACATGGCGTTGACGGGCGCTGCCTGGTTCTGCGTGGCGGCGGTGTTCGCCGGAGGATTGACCTGCAGTGCCGGGACCTTGACCTTGGCGTCGCGGGAGCCGACCGAAACCGAGCCCGTTTCGATGTCGAAGGCGGGGGTTTGTCCGCCGCTCGCCGTGACGCCGTTACTCGTCGCGCTGACATTCGGAACCTTGGCGCCGCGAACCTGGCGAATATCGATGAGACCGGATGCTACCAAGGCGATGATGACAACCACCGCCAGGATAAGGACAAGGAGAATCGCTCGCATGCGCTGGTTTCCTGACTGTGCCTGGGACTGCAACAACGCAGAACTAGCGGGGTGTTTCCCCCGTGCCAAGTTGACGCACCAAGCGCAAGCGGGTAACGGGCCGCTCTTTCCGGACGCCCTTGCGCGTTCGCTTTAACCAGGATTGAAACGCCATGTCGCGGGTATGCGAGCTGACCGGCAAGGGCCGGCAGGTGGGCAACAATGTTTCCCACGCTAACAACAAGACCAAGCGGACATTTCTGCCCAATTTGCAGAATGTGACGCTGCTCTCCGACGCTCTGGGCCAGGGCGTCAAGCTGCGGGTCTCGACCCACGGCCTGCGTTCGGTCGAGCATGTCGGCGGTCTCGATAATTGGCTGGCCAAGACCGGCGAGGACAAGCTCTCGACCAAGGCGCGCAAACTGAAGCGCGAAATTGCCAAGAAGGCGAAAGAGACGGCGGCCGCCTAGCGGCGCGGATTCTGCTTCGGCAGATCGAGCGCAATCAGCAGCGTCCGCAGTGGCGGCTGCCCATTATCATCGGTCATCAGCCACAGCCGGCACATCCCGTTGGGACGGCGCTCGACTGCCATCGCTTCGGCATTGTCGATTGGGCTTAGCGGCAGCGCCATGCGGCGACCGAACCGGTAACCGGAGCGGGTCTTGTCCAGCGTCACCAGAGCGTTGCGAAACCCCAGCGGGGTCAGCCGGCGCTCAATCGCGAGGAATCGGCCAGAGCCGACGGTCACAACATCTGAGATACGTCCGCGGGCGTTGGCGATATCCATCGACCGCGCCCGCCGTCCGGTGACCCGCAGCAGGCTGCCCGCCCTCTGGGAGCAGCAGCAGGGCGTCACCGTCCGCCGCCATTCCTTCGACACCGCGATTGGTCCCCCATCCGCGATCGCCGAGGTGAATGCGCTCGAGTCCGCGACCAAGATCCTGGTCGTACAACCACGATTCGTCGCGATTTTCGAACGCCACCCACCAACCGCGATCGTGCGGGTCGCGCAGCAGCGCCTCGGAATCGTGGTTGTGCTTGAAGTTGGAGCTGCCCGGACCGTCGGGCAGTTCGCCAATCCAGGCCGGCCCGGGCGGCTGCCCGGGCGCGCTGAACCGGACCAGCACGCCCGAATCGGTGAGCGCGAGCATCCGGCCGCGATCGATCGCGAGGGCCGAGATGCCGCCAAAACGCGGATCGTCACTGCTTAGCTGCCACGCCCCCGCCAGCTTGAGCGGCGCAAACCCGTCCACTTCGAGCCCGACGGAGCTGAATGCGATGCGCGCATCGCGCCAGCCAAGGGCGTGGCGATTGGGGATTTCCAGAAATACCCGGTGGGCCAGGACCACCGCAGCGACCATCGCCAGGCCGGCGGCCAGGTCCGTCATCCTGAACCGTCGCTGCACTCCCCGTTCAGCGTCCATACGGCTCCACCCCGCCATAAGGCGTTATAGGCACGGGGTTTTCCCCCTTCCCCGTCCTTTGTGTTCCCTCGCGTCGCGTAACGAGGGGGGCCCGGTGCGAGAAATCGTGCCGGGCCCATTTTTTTAGCTGCAATGGGGCTCAGCCGGTTTCGAACAGGTCGGCCAATTGCTCGATCATCGCGCCGCCGAGCTGGTCGGCGTCCATGATGGTCACGGCTTTATCGTAATAGCGCGTCACGTCGTGGCCGATGCCAATGGCGATCAGCTCGACGGTCGAGCGCCGCTCGATCCAGTCGATGACCTGCCTCAAATGGTGCTCGAGATAGGTCCCGCCGTTGGCCGATGCCGTCGAATCGTCGACCGGTGCGCCGTCCGAAATAACCATCAGAATGCGCCGCTCCTCGGGCCGCCCGATCAATCTGTGGTGGGCCCACAGCAAAGCCTCGCCGTCGATATTTTCCTTGAGCAAGCCCTCGCGCATCATCAGTCCGAGGTTGCGCCGGGCGTGGCGATAGGGTTCGTCGGCGCGCTTGTAGATGATGTGGCGAAGGTCGTTGAGACGGCCCGGATGTCCCGGCCGGCCATCGGCCAGCCACGCCTCGCGGCCCTGCCCGCCCTTCCAAGCGCGCGTCGTGAAGCCGAGCACTTCGCTGGCAACGCCACAACGCTCGAGCGTGCGGGTCAGGATGTCAGCGCAGATTGCGGCGATGGCGATCGGCCGGCCGCGCATCGAGCCCGAATTGTCGATCAGGACGCTGACGATCGTGTCGCGAAATTCCGTGTCGCGCTCGACCTTGTAACTCAGCGAATAAGCGGGATTGACGATCACCCGCGCCAGCCGGGCGGCGTCGAGCATCCCTTCTTCCTGGTCGAACTCCCAGCTGCGCGCCTGCTGCGCCATCAGCCGCCGCTGCAGCCGATTGGCTAGCCGGGTGACGATGCTCTGCGAACTGGCCATCTGCTGGTCGAGATAGGCGCGCAAGCGGCCCAGTTCCTCGGCGTCACACAAATCATCGGCCTCGACGAT
>JBDSBX010000117.1:0-10315 GCA_039921365.1 Sphingomicrobium sp.
GATCAACGCGCGATTGTCGGGAAAACGGGTGCGAACCGCCGCCAGCACGCGATCGATCGCGGTATAGCCGCGATGCTCGTTGTAGATGTAGATCGACCCGAGAAGGTCCAAATACCTGCGGCTGAACGAGGCTAGCATGCCAATATTATCGGTCGCGCCATGGCAACAATCAACGTTTTGCATTCAAGAGAGAAGTTGGTTTTCGGCTTCGCCCCCGGCGTCTCCGGTCGAACGCAGCACCGATCACGAAGTCCGTCGGGCGGCAAGCGCGCGAAATCGACCCATGCCCCGAGCGCGATCCCGCAATAGATCAACGGCAGCCAGAGTTTCAGGCGCCACATTGCCAGTTTACGCCCCAGTCGCGGCGAACACACGCCCGTCGGGGTCGAGGTCGCGCAGGTCACGCCCCCGCGTCTCCTTGCCGAACCAGGCGACGAGCGCCAGCGCCAGCATCGTCGGGACCATGATGAACAAGGCAACCAGCGCGAGCGGCGGCACCAACGCGAGGATCGCGAGCAGCTGGGCGAAGACGCCGCCCGCCTTGCTGCACGCCGCGACCACGCCGGTCGTCCGTCCGCGAATCCGAAGCGGGACGCTTTCGGCCGCATAGGGCAGCAACATGGCGATCAGGGCGTTGGTGCCAACGATCAGCAGTGCGACCGGCAGCACCGGGCTGCCTCGGCCGGAAAACTCGAGCTGCAATACGCCGAGCAGGCCGGCGAAAGTTACCGCGATCGCGCCGACAATCGACCATTTCGCGCTCCACCGGCTGTAGGCGTAGGCGACAACGAAGATGGTCGGAAAGGCAATCAGCGCCGATTCTGCCAACAGCTTGCTCGACAACTCCATGCTGTAGCCCTTGGCAACGAGGTCGGCGGGAAGCCACAGCAGCAAGCCAAAGTTGATCAGTCCGTAGCAGATGGCCGCGAGGTTGAGGGCGATCAGCTTACCGAGGAAAGCGCGGCCGCTGAGCGCCACCAACGGACCCTTGGCCGCGGCATCATCGGAACGGGCACTCGAGTGCGCTTTCGCCCCGAACCGCTCCATCACCTGGCGCGCTTCTTCGCGCCGGCCGCGGGCGAGGAGGAACTTGGCCGATTCGGGAATCAAGGCACCAAGCAGGACCAGCGACAGGCCGGTTGGCAGATTGAGCAGCCACAGGATGCGCCAACCGTAGGTCGGCTGCAGCAAGGCCGACAGGCCGCTCGCCGCGAAATAGCCGCCGACGGCGCCCAGCCCGCCGACCAGCACAAGCGCCCAGCCGCGGTGCTTGCTCGGCATCATTTCGGCGAGCAGCGCGTAAGTGACCGGCAACATGCCGCCGGCCGCCGCGCCCATCATGAAGCACATGCCGACGTTCCAAGCGAGTGACGGCATTGCACCGCAGATCGAGGTGCCGACGAACATTACCGCCGACAGCAGGATCGACGCCTTGCGGCCGTAGACGTCGGCGATGATGCCCCAGACGATCGAGCCGACCACGGTCCCGGTCAGGGCGAAGAACGGCACCAGCGAGGCGCTCGCCTTGGGCACGCCATATTCGCTGACCATGCCGGGAATGGTGAAGCCGAGGCTGGCCGGTTTCATGATGTCGATGATCAGCGCGATCACCAGCACCGCCATCAGCGTCCAGTGAGCGCGGGTCAGCGGCGCGTCTTCCGGCGGCGAGACGACGATGTCCTGTGAGGCCGCAAGTTGCTTCGAGATATTCGCTGGCAGCAGGCCGTAGGCGGCGATTGCGACGCCGACGACAATCGCCGCCATCCCGAGGAACAAATCGTTGCCAATCGGCATGCCGTAGAGACGGTAATGGGTCATCTCGCCCATCAGGAACATTGGCAGGTGGAGGACGACGCCCGCCGTGACCATCGTCACGCCGAGGATGAACGCCCACGATCCGCGGCGGTCGGAGAAGGTGCTGGCGCTCAGCATGTTTGTCCCCCCGGACGGAATATTTGCGAACGCGGCAGCTCGCTGCAGGCCTGCCATTAACCAGGTGGCCCCCATTCGCAAAGGCGGCGTTGCACGTTGCCGCTGATCGCTGGCGCCGCGGCGCTCCATCCGCTAGCCCGCCCCACTTATGACCAAAGTTCCAGTACTTGTGACCGGCGGTGCCGGCTATATTGGCAGCCACGCGGTGCTGGCGCTGCGCGACGGCGACTGGCCGGTGGTGGTGATCGACGATCTGTCCAACGGCTCGTGCGACGCCGTGCCCGGCGAGGTCCCGTTTTTCGAAGGCTCGATCGCCGACCGCGATTTGCTCGACCGAATCCTGGCCGAGCAGCGGATCGGCGCGATCCTGCACTTCGCCGGGTCGATCGTGGTCCCGGAATCGGTCGTAAAACCGCTCGATTATTACGCCAATAACACGCTCGCCAGCCACGCCTTGATCTCGGCCGCGGTGGCCGTGGGCGTGCCGCACATCGTCTTTTCCTCGACCGCCGCGGTTTATGGCCAACCCGAGCGCGTGCCGATCGAAGAGGGCGATGCCAAGCAACCGATCAACCCCTACGGCGCGTCGAAGCTGATGACCGAGCGGATGCTCGGCGACGCGGCTGCCGCTTTTCCGTTCAACTATGCGGCACTGCGTTATTTCAACGTCGCCGGGGCCGACCCAGGCATGCGCGCCGGGCAGATTGGCAAGGGCTCGACCCACCTGATTAAGGTCGCGGTCGAAGCGGCCGTCGGCAAGCGCGACCATGTCGATGTCTTCGGCACCGACTACTCGACGCCGGACGGCAGCTGCGTACGCGACTATGTCCATGTCAGCGATCTCGCCGAAGCGCATGTCGCCGCGCTCGAGTGGCTGATCGAGCGCCCCGACGACAATCTCGTCATGAACTGTGGCTATGGCCATGGCCTGTCGGTGCGCGATGTGCTCGACGCGCTCGATCGGGTCGCGGGGACGCCGGTCCAGCGCGTGATCGGGCCGCGGCGGGCCGGCGATCCGCCGCTGCTTGTCGCGTCGAACCGCGCGCTGGTCGCGACGCTCGGCTGGAAGCCGCGCTTCGCCGACATCGACACGATCATAACTCATGCGCTGGCCTGGGAACGCAAATTGCAGGCGCTGGCCGCCACATGGGTCTAAGGCGCATGATGGCCGCGGTTCTGCTGGGTTTATCGCTGGTCGCGGCGACAGCGCCGGTCGCGGACAGGTTAAGCGCAGACCGGATTCACGCCCATGTGCAATATTTGGCCAGCGACCAGCTCGAAGGCCGCGACACCGGCTCCCGGGGTCACGCGATGGCCGCCCGATATGTCGCATCCCAGTTTGCCGCCATGGGTCTCAAGGCTGGCGGCCCCGGCGGCAGTTGGTTCCTGCCGGTGCCGCTGCGGCGCGCGCGCCACGCCAAACCGCAACAGGTGACGCTGCTCATTGGCGGCAAGGCGCGTCGGCTCGACAATGTCGATGTCGGGTTGCGGCCCAGCCTGACCGAGAAACTAAGGTCGATCGACGCCGCTCTGGTGTTCGTCGGCCACGGGATCGTTGCGCCGCGCCAAGGCATCGACGAATATGCCGGGCTCGACGTCCGGGACAAGATCGTCGTCGTGCTGGGCGGAGTTCCCGCCGGCCTGCCCATCGAAGTCGCCGCTCATCTCGACCTGACCAAGGACAGGATCGCCGCCGCCAAGGGGGCGATCGGCATCGCCGAGCTCACCTACGGTCGGCCGTCCGGCTATAATCCGGCGCCCGGCATCTCGCGGCCGGTCCTCGACTGGGTCGACGCGTCAGGCGCGGTCGGCAAGGCCGGCGCGATCGGCTCGGTGCTGGTGTTTTCGCCAAGCCTCAGCCGACAGGTTTTCGACGGCGCGCCGCGATCGCTCGGGCAGGTCGCGTCGGCCGCGGACCTGCCGATCGTCGGCTTCCCCTTGCCGGGGCGATTGTCGATCGTCGCGAGCAGTCACTGGCAAGACCTGTCGAGCCCCGAGGTGATCGGGATGCTGCCCGGCGGCGATCCGCGGCTGGCCGGCGAATATGTTGTGCTGATGGCGCATCTCGACCATCTCGGCGTCAAGCCGGTCGCCCGGCCACGAGAGGACGCGATTTACAATGGCGCGCTCGACAACGCCGCCGGCGTCGCGGCGATGATCGAGGCGGCGCGAACCTTCGCAAAATCGGCCGAGCCGCCGCGGCGCTCGATGCTGTTCATCGCCAATACCGGCGAGGAGCCCGGCATGCTTGGGGCTGACTATTTCACGGCCCATCCGACCGTGCCGCTCAGCCAGATCGTTGCGGCGGTCAATCTCGATATGCCCTTGCTAACCTATGATTTCACCGACGTGATCGCGTTCGGCGGCGATCATTCGACGATCGGCCGGACCGTCGCCGAAGCCGGCCACGAACTGGGGGTCGCAGTGTCACCCGATCCGATGCCGCAAGAGCGGTTGTTTGTCCGCTCCGATCATTACCGGATGGTTGAGAGCGGCATCCCGTCGGTGTTCCTGCTGACCGGCCATGCCAATGGCGGGCGCGCCGCCTGGGCGCGTTACCTGGCGTTTTTCTATCACCAGCCGAGCGATGATCTGGCGCAGCCGATACGCTGGGCGGCCGGGGCCAGGTTCGCCGAGCTCAATTACCGGATTGCCCGGTCGCTGGCCAACGCCGAGCAGCGCCCATTGTGGTATGCCAACGACTTCTTCGGCGACAATTTCGCTCCCGGCAAGCCGCGCGCACAGCGCTAGCTTTGCGCGGCCCGATCAACCGATCGGCCAGCCTATCCTGACCAGCGTGCCGCTTGGATCTGAAACCGCGAATTCCCGAAGTCCCCACGGTTTGGTCTCGCCTTGCAGCCAAAATTCGGCGGCCAATGCCTCGATGTTTTCGGCATAGAAATAGACGCCATAGGCATTGCGTTCAGGGATGACCCATTTGAGGTCGGCATGGGTGAAATGGACATCCGCGTCGGAGCCGTCACGCAAGATGCGATAACCGTGCGCAGGATAGTCGGACTGCAGCGTGAACCCCAGCCGCTCGTAAAATGCCTGACTCTCGTCGAGGTTATTGCACGGGATGATTGGCACCAGGGAATGTTTCAGTTCCACAGGCAACGTTCCTTCGAAGGCCCTGCGTTATTTCGCATTGGCGCTTTTTAACCGCAATGGGTGGCAGCTGGACATCACCCGCCGACTGTCCGATCCTTGACTTCAAACATCCCCCACCGTAGGGGCGGCGTCGGTCCTACGACCTTCCGACAATCCCGATTGACATAAACGAGCAGGCGCCCGGCCATGAAGATTCGCAATAGCTTGAAGTCGCTCAAAGCGCGCCACCGCGACTGCCGGGTGATTCGCCGCCGTGGGCGGACCTATGTCATCAACAAGACCAACCGCCGCTTCAAGGCGCGCCAGGGCTAAGCTTCGGAGGCGTTCCCGCCATCCTCACTCGCCGTGCTAACCGCCTCCGCCCATTGACCTTTCATCGCTCGTCAGCTTCGGTTCACCTCTGCAATGATAGAGGCGGCGATGAGGAGTAGTGCAATGATTCGCATTTCCAGGACCGTGGCGCTGTTTGGCGGCATCGCTGTGGTCGCTGCTGTTGGCTTTGCGAGCGCCGCGTCCGCCCAGGCGAGCCAGACCGCGCAGGCGACTCCCAAAAGCTGGAATTACGAGATCAGGGACGGCAAGCGCGTCCCCAAGGCCGACCGCGTCACCAATGCCGACGGCAGCTGGCGCGAGGAATCGCGGCAGGGCAAGTGCATCACCGTCAAGGAAAAGTCGTCCTCCGGCGAATATAAGGAAACCCGCCGCTGCGATTGAGCCGGCGGACTCGCTCGATCACGTCTTCATGATGACGCAGGCCGGCATTCCGAACTGGGCGACGTCCTTGCAATCGCGCACCTGAACGCTGCCATCCGGCCCGGCAAACAGCGCCCAGTCGCGGCCCGGGCCCTTGTCGGCGCTGCAATGCGCGGTCCACATGTCGAGATTCTTGTAACCTGTCACGAAACCCGACGTTTCGACCCGCTTGCAGGCGTAACCCGAATCGTACAGCGCGCGCTTGAGGGCGATTGCACGGTTCAGGTCGTCGAGCTTGTGCAACTGGTCCTGGACCGGGCTGCGGACGACGATCGGTTGCTTGGGCTGAGTCGGCTGCGACTGGCCACAGGCGGCGGTCAACAGCACTGCACCCTGGAAGAATAGCCTGGCGTTCATCAGCTCGCTCCTTTGTCCGCTCAACGCGGCACGCGCCCGAAAGCTTCGCGTCAGCCTGAGTACAGAATTTTCACATTGGCGGCGGCTATGGTCGCGGTCTCGACCGCCTCGGCGATCGATCCGGCGCGGGCAAGCGCGATGCCCATGCGCCGGTTCTTGAGCGTGTTGGGCTTGGCGAACAGGCGTAAGTCGACGGGCTTGCCCGGGCTGCCGAGGGCCAGCGCCTCGGCGACGCCCTCGAAGCCGAAAGCATCGCTCTCCTCGCTCGCCAGGATCACCGCCGACGCCGACGGTCCCGCAAACTCGATTCCCGGGATCGGCAATCCAAGGATCGCCCGCAGGTGAAGCTCGAATTCGTTCGGCGATTGCGAGATCAAGGTGACCATGCCGGTGTCGTGCGGGCGCGGGCTCAGCTCCGAAAAGATCGCCTGTTCGCCGCGGATAAAGAATTCGACGCCGAAAATGCCACAGCCGCCGAGCGCCTCGACCACCTTGCGCGCCTGGTCCTGTGCGGACTCGAGCGCCGTATGGGGCAAACCGGCCGGCTGCCAGCTCTCGCGATAATCTCCGGCCTCCTGGCGATGGCCAATTGGCTCGCAGAACATGACGCCGGTCCGCGTGGCGACGGTCAACATCGTGATCTCGCTGTCGAAAGCGACAAATTCCTCGACGATCACCCGGGGCCGGTCGCCGCGCATTTTCGCGACCGCATAATCCCACGCCGCGCCGACCTCCTCGGCCGAGTGGGCAGTGCTCTGCCCTTTGCCCGAGCTCGACATGACCGGCTTGATCACACACGGCAGGCCCACCGCTTCAGCCGCGGCAAGCGCTTCGTCGCGACTCTCGGCGAAACGGTAGCGCGATGTGACCAGGCCCATCTCGCGGGCAGCGAATTCGCGGATGCCGTCGCGGTTCATGGTCAGCTGGACCGCATTCGCTGAGGGCGCCACCCGCCAGCCTTCGCGTTCGAGCTCGGCCAGGGTCGCGGTGTCGATCGCCTCGATTTCGGGAATAATGACGTCTGGCCGATGTTTCTCCACGGCCGCCCTCAACGCCGCGCCGTCGAGCATCGAAAACACTTCGAACGCGTCCGAGCATTGCATCGCCGGCGCGTTGCCATACCGGTCGCAGGCGATCACCCGGCAGCCGAGGCGCTTGGCGGCGATTGCAAATTCGCGGCCGAGTTCGCCGGAACCCAACAGCATCAAGGTGGCAAGATACATGGTCGCGGCCCGATAGCCGCCGGCGACCGGCTCGGCTAGACCGGCGCAAGTTGATGAAAGGCCAAGCCATGCGCTCATTGATCCTCATTGGCGCCGCGGCGCTCCTCACCGGCGCCGTGCCGCCGAAGCTCCTGACACCCAGCGATATCGTCGCCGCGGCGCCGCCGGCTGCGTGGCGGATAATCAGCCCCGACGATCTCCTGGTCATCGACCTCAAGAACGGCGGGCGCGTCGTCATCCAGCTCGCGCCGGCCTTCGCCCCGGTTCATGTCGCCAACATCCGCGGCCTTGCCCGTGGCCAATATTGGGACGGTGCAGCTGTCTATCGGGTGCAGGACAATTATGTCGCGCAATGGGGTAATAACGACAGCGACAAGCCGTTTCCGGCTGGCGTCGTCGCCAAGCCTCCGGCGGAATACACACGGCCCTTGAAAGGCCTGGCGGTGCGTCCGCTCGGTTTTGCCGACCCCTATGCCCCGGCCGCCGGTTACGCTTCCGGCTGGCCGATCGCCTACAGCCCCAGGGCCGGATGGGCCAATCTCGCCCATTGCTATGGCAGCGTCGGCGTCGGCCGCGACCTGTCGCCCGATACCGGGACCGGCGGCGAGCTATATGCGGTGATTGGCCATGGACCGCGCCACCTAGATCGCAACATCGCCGTTGTCGGCCGGGTTGTCGACGGGCTCGATCGCTTGAGCTCGCTCCGGCGCGGGACCGAGGCGCTCGGCTTCTACAAGGAGCGCAGCGAGGACACGCCTATCGCCAGCGCCCGCCTCGCCAGCCAGCTGAGCGCCGGAGAGCGGCCCTCGTTTCAATATCTGGACACGCGCAGCGCGAGCTTCGCGCAATATCTGTGGTTGCGCGCCAATCGCCGGGATCAGTTCTACATCCGCCCGGCCGGCGGCGTCGATTTGTGCAACGCCCCGGTCCCAGTCCGGCGAACGCCCTAGTGGGTTAGGCCGCCCAGGCCTGGGCGTGGTCGCGGTTCTTGTGCTGGATGACCACCGGCGCGCCCTCCGATCGCATGCCGGCTTCCGCGAGCGGCAAGGCCGTGGAGCAGAAGGCGCATTCCGCCGAGATCCGGCCGATGATCCAGTGCGTGCGGCCGCAGCCGGGGCAGGGATTGACCTGATGCTCGCGGTAAACCGCGTGATAGCCCCTTCCACTGGGGTCGTACCTTCCACGCATGTCGCGCTGGGATAGATTGGTCAGCATCGCGAGAACCTTCCTTTCGCGCCTTTGAACGAGCGAAATCGGGTGCGGTTGCAATCGTCGGCATCGAAGCGATCGAGTCTTCGACCAGCGTGACCGATGTGCATCAGTGCGGATGGGGCGAGGCGGCTGGCCTCCGCCGGCTTCAGGCTCGGTCGAGGCCGTCGAGCGAAATCGGGTCGGCAAATTCGGCGCCGAGCTTGTCGCCAGCGGTCCATTTGACGACGGCATTGGCGCGTTCACGGCCGGGAAGCATCAGCCAGACCCGCGACCCGACTTCGAAGCGCCCGCCGGATTCGGCCATGAAGCCGCTTTCGGAAATGTTGAGGATGCGGGCATCGATGCCATTTTCGCCAAGCTCGCGGACCCGCGCCTCCAGGTCGACCGACTGGCGTGACAAGCGGCGCCGATCGCTCGGGTCCTCGGCGTCGGCGATTCTCGCCTTGATCATCGAAAAACTCGTCTCCACGCGAAGCTACTCGGGCGCACCGTCGAAGCTGATGCCAATGCGTCCGTCGCGCACCCAACGCACGATCGCGAAAACCTGACCCCGATCAGCCAGCTCAACCGAAACGTGCTCGCCGATATGCGGCACGAGGGAAAAGATTACCATAGCGCCGGACGGGGACGTGTTGACCAGGCGGACGACGTGCTTGCGGCCACGAAATTCCATGGTCGCGGCCTCGGCGCTGGCCTCGAAGCGCTCTTCGCCGCGCTCGTCGAACAGGCGCTTGACGCTGCGCGGGATCATCCCGCCGTCAAGGCTGAACTTGGATGGCACGCGATCTCTCCCTTACCGGCGGGCGACGCTAAGCGAACGCCCCTTAAGGATTGGTATGCGCCCCCTTACCATTGCTAGCCCGCTGTGTCCTACGCGTCACTGGTCGTGGCCGTTCATCCCATGTATGAGTCGACTAAGGCACCAGGGGCATCCCCAAAGGACCGTTGTCATTCAAAATGAATGGGTTGGCTATGATCACGAGTGCGAAATTCCTGGCGACATTTGCGGCGCTGTCGGCGCTTCCCCAGGTTGGGGCGTTAGCCCAAGTATCCGCCACTCAGCCATCCCCCGCCACTCAGCCGCCCCCCGCCGCGGATCAAGTGGCGCCTACGGCTGTCGTGCCGCCGCCGCCGCCGGTCGTCCTGCCGCCACCAATCTGGGAACCGCGCGATGCCCAGGCACTGCTGTTCTTCATCCAGGGGATCGCCACCGAGGGGCTCGACCCTTCCGATTATGATCCGGCCGGGCTGGCCGCGGCGTTTCGCTCGGGCAACCCGATGCTCGTCTCGCAGCTAGCCACCGATCGCTTCAACCTGTTGTCGTCGGACCTGGCTTTCGGTCACGTCCGGGGCTCCGACCGGCAGGACTGGCACATCCCAGACAAGGACCTTGATCCGACCCGGCAGGCGCTGCTGCTGCAGTCGGCGCTTGCCCAGCACCGCGTCGCCGATGCCCTGCGCGGGCTGTTGCCGAGCCACCCCCAATATGCCGCGCTAAGACACGCGCTGGAGGTCACCCCGGCGGCCGAAACCGCGAAGATCAACCGCATCCGGCTCAACATGGATCGCTGGCGCTGGCTGCCGCGCGACCTTGGCGAGCGCTACATCATCGTCAACGTTCCCGCTTATACGGCGGCGCTGGTCGAAGGCGGCGTGACCACGTCGCGCCACCGGGCGGTGGCCGGTGCGATCAAGACTCCGACGCCGCAACTGACGGCGGTCGCGAC
>JBDSBX010000118.1:0-9427 GCA_039921365.1 Sphingomicrobium sp.
TACAACCATCATATTCGGCGTCGCGGCGGCGAGCGTTCCGGCGCAGGCGAAGCCCGGCGACAAGATTGAGAATAGCTACATCTGCGTGTTCAAGGCCGGTGCGGTATCGCGCGCCAATGTCGGCGCCGAAGCCGGCAAGGCGGCCAGCAATGGCGGCGGGCAGGTTAAGCATCACTACGAAAACAGCATCCGCGGCTTCGCCGCCAACATGTCGGCGAACGGGGCGCGGCAAGCCGCCGCTCATAATCCGAAAATCGCTTATTGCGAGCAGGACCAGGAAGTCGGCCTGATCCAGGTCGATCCCCTGGTCTTCAGGGAGCTCGGCAAGCCGGCGCCGCCTCCTGCTGCACAGCAGCCTGGGTGGGGCATTGCGCGCGTTAATGGTGGCGGTACTAACACGACGAGCAATAAAACTGCTTGGGTGATCGATACAGGAATCGATCTCGATCACCCCGATTTGCGGGTCGATGTGGGCCGCAGCAGGAGTTTCGTCCGCGACAGCTCCCCAGATGATGCCAACGGCCATGGCTCTCATGTTTCCGGGATAATTGGCGCGAAAAACAATGCCTACGGCGCCATCGGCGTCACTCCAAATACATTGTTGGTAGCGGTTCGAGTCCTTGATCGTAGCGGGAGCGGCTCGAATTCTGGCGTCATCGCCGGAGTCGACTATGTCGCCGGAGAGGGCGTTGCGGGCGATGTCGCCAATATGAGTCTGGGCGGCGGCGTATCGTCGGCACTGGACACGGCGGTGGAAACCGCAGCCGCCGGCGGAGTTAAGTTCATCCTGGCTGCGGGTAATGAAACGGACAGCGCGAACAACCACTCGCCCGCTCGCGCCAATGGAGCAAATGTCTATACCGTCGCGTCATTCACGAGCACGGGTGCTTGGTCGAGCTTCTCGAACTACGGCGACCCGCCGGTCGATTATGCCGAGCCCGGATCGAGCATCTATTCAAGTTACAAGAACGGCGGCTATGCCACGCTGTCGGGTACCTCGATGGCTGCTCCGCATCTTGCCGGAATCCTGATTGCGGGTGGCGTTAGTACGGATGGCACTGTCACCAGGACCGGCAGCGAAACTTACCCGATCGGCGTCAAATAATCTCTTGAGCGCCCGTGGCGGTATTGCCGTCACGGGCGCTCGGTTTCGCCACCTTCGGTACGCGTAGCCGTGGCAGTTCAATCTTGATGCAGCGGTCCATGACGACCTTGAGCCCGGCGGCCTCTGCCCGCGCCGCCGCTTCGGCATTGATGACGCCCAATTGCAGCCACACGGCCTTGGCCCCGGCCGCAATCGCCTGATCGACCGCTTCGCCGGCGGCGCTCGGGCGGCGGAAGATATCGACGATGTCGATCGGCTCGCCGATCTGGGCCAGCTCGCGCCACACGAATTCTCCATGGACATGCTCGCCGGTGATCTGCGGGTTGACGGGGATCACCCGAAAGCCGTGGTCCTGGAGGAACTTCATGACCCCGTAGGAAGGTCGGTCGGGACGGTCCGACGCGCCCACCACGGCGATCGTCCGCGCGTTCGTCAATAGTTCGGCGATGTCCTCGTCGGTGGTCAGCATTTCGTGTCTCCGGTCATGGCCTCAATGCATCAGGCAGCAGCAGTATCCAGCGCCTTGAGCAATTTGACAGCGAGCGCTGCAAACGCCTCGGCCTCCGGGCCGTCGCCGGCGGCCGGCGGCGTGCCGGCGTCCGAAGCGGCGCGCAGTGCGGCGGAGAGCGGCAGGCGGCCGAGAAAGGCAATGCCAAGCTCGGCGGCCGCCGTCTCGACGCCGCCGAGGCCGAACGGATCGGAGGAGGTGCCGCAGTGCGGGCAAATGTAACCGGCCATGTTCTCGACGATGCCGAGCACCGGCACTTTGGTTTTGCGGAACAGGTCGATCGCCCGGGTCGCGTCGATCAGCGACAGGTCCTGCGGGGTCGAGACGATGAGTGCTCCCGCCGGCAGCGCCCGCTGGATCAGCGACAGCTGGACGTCGCCGGTGCCGGGCGGCAGATCGACGATCAGATATTCGGCATCGCCCCAATCGGCGTCGATCAGACGAGACAGCGCGCCGGTCGCCATCGGCCCGCGCCAGGCGAGCGCATGGCCGGCCGAGACCAATTGTCCGAGCGACAGGAAATGCAGGCCGTGCGCGGCAACCGGGATAAATTTGTCGTCCCTGGCCTCCGGCTTCTCGTCGCTGCCGAGCAGTTTGGGCTGCGACGGTCCGTAGATATCGGCGTCGATCAGACCGACTTTGCGGCCAGTGCGGGCCAAGGCGATGGCGAGATTGGCGGCCACGGTCGATTTGCCGACGCCGCCCTTGCCGCTGGCAATGGCGATCAGCTTGCGGCCTGGCTGGGAGGCGGTGAGGGCGATCCGGGCGCTTTCGACTCCCGGTGTCGCCAGCGCCGCGGCGCGCAGGTCGCGCTCAAGCGTGTCGCGGCTCTCATCGTCGAGCCCGGTTGCATCGACGACCAGCGAGGCGATCGTCCCGACCAGCTTGCGCGACCGGATACGCGCCGCATCAGAGAACGCATCGAGGCTGCTCAGCGGATCTTGCGGCTCGGCCATGACCGGCGACATAGGAAGTCCGCGAAGGCTTGCCACTGTTTTTCGACGGTGACGCCACCTATAGTAGGGACATGAGCATCATATCGGGGCTGGGCGCGCGGGCTCGCGGCCTCTTCAGCGACACCAAGGGACCATGGGGCCCGACGGGCGGCGACCAGCCGCCATCGGACGATGGCGACCGCGGCGGTCCGTGGGGCGAACCGCCCAAGCGCGGGCGCCGGTCCAGTGCTTCGCCGGCCGGCAACGTCGCTTCGTTCGAGGATTTCCTAAGGCGTAGCAAGGCCCGCTTCGGCGGCGATGGCGGCGGTGGTGGCGGCGGCTTTCCGGGCCGCCCCGACCGCTCGATCTATCTGTGGGCGCTGCTTGCGCTCGTGCTGATGTGGCTGGTGGGCACGACATTCCACAGCATTGCGCCCGAGCAAAAGGGCGTGGTGACCCGCTTTGGTCGCTATGCAACAACCCTTGAGTCGGGCGTCAGCCTGACCCTGCCGTCGCCCATCGACCGCGTGCAAAAAATCGATGTCGAAAACATCCGCGTCGAGAATTTGCCGTCGCAACCCGACGCGATGATGCTGACCGGTGACCAGAACATCCTCGACATCGACTATTCGGTGCGCTGGAACATCCGCGATCCCGAGCTTTTCCTGTTCGAGCTTGCCGATCCCCAGGAAACCATCCGCCAGGTCGCCGAAAGCGCGATGCGGGCGGTGGTCGCGAAGGTCAGTCTGCGCGACGCGATGGGCGACCGCCGCGGGCAGATCGAAAATCAGGTGATGGAGGCGGTCCAGCGAGTGCTCGACGGCTACCGGGCCGGGGTGTTGATCCAGGGCGTCGCCATCAAGCGTGCCGATCCTCCCGAGGCGGTCAATGCCGCCTTCAAGGAAGTCAGCGCCGCCCAGCAGGACGCGCAGCGCTATGTCAGCCAGGCCACCGCCTACGCACAGCAATTGACGTTCAAGGCGGAAGGCGAGGCCGGGGCGTTCGACAAGGTCTATGAGCAATATAAACTGGCGCCCGACGTCACCCGGCGCCGTATGTATTACGAGACGATGGAGGAAGTGCTCCGCCGCGTCGACAAGACGATTATCGAAGCGCCGGGAGTGATGCCCTATCTGCCATTGCCGCAGCCGCAGAAGGCCAAGCCGCCGTCGGAGGCAGGACAATGATGGACCTCGCCCGCCGCCGCCCGCTGCTGACCGGGATCGCCGCCTTGCTGCTGCTGTTCATCGTCATGGGCAGCTTTCCCATCGTCCCGGAGACCAAGCAGGCAGTGATCGTCCGCTTCGGCAAGCCGGTCCGAATCCTCAACCAGTACAAGCCCAACCAGCCGATCGGCGGGCAGGGGGCCGGCATCTCCTGGCGCATCCCGTTCGTCGAGAACGTCGTGTGGATCGACAAGCGCGTGCTCGACGTCGACATGGATCGCCAGCAGGTGCTGTCAACCGACCAGCTGCGCCTCGAGGTCGACGCCTTCGCCCGCTACCGAATCGTCGATCCGCTGCGCATGTACATTCGCGCCCGAAGCCCGGAGCGGGTGAGCCAAGCGCTGCAGCCGATCCTTGGCTCGGAGCTTCGCAACGAGCTCGGCAAGCGGCCGTTCGCCTCCTTGCTGTCGCCCGAGCGCGAGGGCGTGATGGAAAATGTCCGCAGTGGCCTCGACCGGGTCGCCCGGCAATATGGCGCCGAGATCATCGACGTCCGCATCAAGCGCGCCGACCTGCCCGATGGAACCCCGCTCGACAGCGCACACGAGCGGATGCGCAACGCGCGCGAGCAGGAAGCCCGATCGATCCGCGCAGAAGCCGCCAAACGAGCCCAGATCATCCGCGCCGAAGCCGATGCCCAGGCGGCCAAAACCTATGCCGCGAGCTTTGGCAAGGATGCGGGATTCTACGATTTCTACCGCGCCATGCAGAGCTACCAGCGGACCTTCATCGGCGACCCCAACGACCGTCCCGCGCCGTCGACCATCATTTTGTCGCCGCAGAACGACTATTTGAAGGAATTCTCTGGACGTCCGCGCTGAATAATGAACGGGCTTTAGCCCGGTTCGTTCAATCAGGATTAAGGCCAAGCGGGATTAGGGCGGGCGCTGTTCAATTCGCCATCCACATAAGCTTTGCATCCGCAAGATAAGTCATGGAGTATCGATGAAAGCGAAGGAGTCCGGAAAAGTGCGCTACGCCTATGGGGTCACGATGGCCCTGCTGCTGGGAGGCACCGCCTTCTCGATCGCCAGCGGCCCGGTCGGCGCGCAAGTCGCCCAGAATTCGCCCTCGGCCCTCGCGCCTGGCGGCGCGCCGATGTCCTTCGCCGATCTTTCAGCGAGACTGCAGCCGGCGGTCGTCAACATCTCGACCAAGCAGCGCGTCCCGGTCACTGCCCAGCAGGGTGATCCCTTCGAGGAATTCTTCCGCCGCTTCGGAGCGCCGCAGGGACCGCAGGCTCCGCAGGGTCCGCAGGGCGGGACCGCACCGCGGACCCGCGAGACCGGCTCACTGGGCTCCGGGTTCATCATTTCGCCCGACGGCTACATCGTTACTAACAACCATCTGGTTGCCGGCGCGACGGGCACCGGCACGGTCGACACCGTTACTGTCACGCTGACCAACCGCAAGGAATATACCGCGCGGATCGTCGGCCGCGACCAGACGTCCGACCTGGCTTTGCTCAAGATCGAGGGCTCGAACCTGCCGTACGTCAACTTCGGCGACAGCACCCGCAGCCGGGTCGGCGACTGGGTGCTCGCGATCGGCAATCCCTACGGCCTCGGCGGGACGGTCACCGCGGGCATCATCTCGGCGCTTCACCGCGGCATCACCGGGGTCGGCGCCTACGACCGCTACATCCAGACCGACGCGTCGATCAACATGGGCAATTCGGGCGGTCCGATGTTCGATTTGGGCGGCAATGTCATCGGCATCAATTCGGCATTAATTTCACCGACCGGCGCCAGCGTCGGCATCGGCCTCGCCATCCCCGCCGAGCTGGCCAAGCCGGTGATCGATTCGCTCCGCCGCGGCCAGCGCCCGCAGCGCGGCTATCTCGGCATCAGCCTGCAGCCGCTCGACGAGAATATCGCGCCGACGCTCGGCCTGCCCAAGGACAGCGGCGAGATCGTCCGCTGGGTGCAGCCGGGCGAGGCCGCGGCCCGGGCCGGGCTTCAGGCCGGCGACGTCGTCGTCCGAGTCAACGGCCAGCCGGTCACGCCCGACCAGACGGCTTCCTATCTGATCGCCAACAATGCCGTCGGCACCCGGATTCCGATCGACATCATTCGCGACGGCCGGCCCATCCGCATCCTTGCCACCGTTGCCCAGCGGCCGACCGAGGATCAGCTGGCAGCGCTGGCCGGCGGCGGCACACCAGGCGACGGATCGCCGATTGGTGGCGGTCCGCCCGTCCCCGCCCAGCAGGCGCTCGGCCTGTCGCTGCAACCGCTGACTCCCGAACTCGCCCGAACTGCCAAGCTGCCGCCCACGGCGAGCGGCGTGATCGTCACCGCGGTCGACGCGGCGAGCGATGCCGCGGATCAGGGATTGCAGCGCGGCGATTTGATCATGACCGTCAACCGCCAGCCGGTGACCACTCCGGCGCAAGTCACCGCCGCCGTCGCGGCCGCGCGCCGCGCCGGACGCACCAGCGTCTTGCTGCTGGTCAAGCGCGGTTCGGGTCCGGAAGCCTTCGTCGGAGTCGAAATCGGCGCCCGCTAGGCGTACTTCGGCCTGCGAACCTGCAGCACCCCCTTGCACTTGGTGTCCGCCTCGGCAAAGTGGCGACCTTGAGGAGAGGCTCGCATGAGCGATTCCGCGATCTTTATCGGCAGCGGTGCGGGGGGTGTTGAACCACAGCAACTGGAGCTGTCGCGGGCCAACCGGCACGGCCTGATCGCCGGCGCGACCGGCACCGGCAAGACGGTGACTCTGCAAGGCATTGTCGAGGGTTTGAGCGCCGCCGGAGTCCCGACCTTCGTCGCCGACGTCAAGGGCGATCTGGGCGGGCTTGGCATGCCGGGCTCGGCAACCGCCAAGCCCCACGAGAATTTCGCCGCGCGCGCCGCCGAGATCGGCTATTCCACCTGGCAGTATAGCGCCTGCCCGGTGCAGCTGTGGGACCTGTTCGGCGAGCAGGGCCACCCGATTCGGACGACGGTCAGCGAGATGGGGCCGTTGCTGCTGGCCAGGCTGCTCAACCTCAACGAAGTCCAGGAGGGCGTGCTCGATATCGCCTTCCACGTCGCCGACAAGGACGGGTTGCTGCTGCTCGACCTCGACGATTTGCAGTCGATGCTGGTCGCCTGCGGTGAGCGCGCCGACGAGTTGACGCTGACCTATGGCAATGTCTCGAAAATGTCGGTCGGCGCGATCCAGCGCTCGCTGCTCCAGCTGCGCAGCCAAGGCGGCGATCATTTCTTCGGCGAGCCGGCGGTCGACCTCGAGGATTTCCTCAAGCTCGACGACAGTGCCCACGGAGTCGTCAACATCCTCGCCGCCGATCGGTTGATGGCGTCCCCAAGGCTCTATTCGACCTTCCTGTTGTGGCTGCTGTCCGAGCTGTTCGAGAATCTTCCCGAGGTCGGCGACCAGCCCAAGCCCAAGCTATGCTTCTTTTTCGACGAGGCGCATTTGCTGTTCGACGATGCGCCGCCGGCCTTGCTGCAAAAGGTCGAACAGGTGGTGCGGCTGATCCGGTCGAAGGGCGTCGGCGTCTATTTCATCACGCAGAACCCGATCGACATCCCCGACCAGGTCGCCGGCCAGCTTGGCAACCGGGTCCAGCATGCCTTGCGCGCCTTTACCCCGCGCGACCAGGCGGCGGTCAAATCGGCCGCCGAGACGTTCCGCCAGAACCCCGACATCGACGTCACCACCGCGATCACCGAACTCAAGGTCGGCGAGGCGTTGGTCTCGCTGCTCCAGCCCGACGGTGCCCCATCGCCCGTCCAGCGAACACTAATCAAGCCGCCATCGTCGCGGGTCGGGCCGTTGACGCCTGAAGAGCGCAAGGTGCTGGTGGCTACCGACGAGATCGGCAGCCGCTACGATGTCGCCGTTGACCGTGATTCGGCGCAAGAAATACTCGCCGCCAAGGCAAGCGAGGCCGCGGCGGCGGCGGCGGTTGTCCAGGCGGACACCGATGCCAAGCGCGACGCGGCCGTGCAAGCTAAGGCCGATGCCGTCGCCGCTCGGGAAGCATTGCGGGTTCAGCGCGAGCAGGAACGGCTGAACGCCCAGCGCCTGCGCGAGGACCAGCGGACCGCCGACCGCGCCGCCCGCGAGGCCGCCAAGCCGACCATGACCGACAAGATGCTTCAGTCGGCCGGGCGCGCCGTGGCCAGTTCGGTGGGACGACAGCTGGGCACCAAATTGCTGCGCGGCATCCTCGGAGGGTTGCTTCGTGGCCGATAAGAATTGCGAGCTGGTCGAAGCGCTCGAGCGCCAGTGGCGCGATGCCTTGTGCGCCAAGGACATGGCGCGGCTGCGCTCATTGATCCATCCGGGCTTCGTGCTGATCGGCACCCGCGCCAGCGGCCCCTTCACGCTCAATCGCGACGAGTGGCTGGAAGCGATCCAGAAGCGCGAGCTGGTCAGGATCGAGCTCGATGTTGGCGAGTGCGTGATTCTCGACCAGGTGATGGTCGGCACCGTCCAGGCCAAATGGTGTGTCAAATATCTCGGGCGCGAGATCGAAGATAGTGTGCTGCTGACCGACGTTTGGGTGTTCGATGACGACCGCTGGCGGGTCGTGCGGCGCCATTCCAGCCCGGTCCCGGCCAAGGCCACCGTCGACGCATAGAGTTCTCAGAGGAGAGTTTGGCAATGGCGAGCAAAAGCGAGGCGGCGCGGGCCGGCAGCACGATCAAGGAACTGACGCTGAGAGGCATCGTCCTCGGGGCCCTGCTGACTTTGCTGTTTACCGCCGCCAACGTCTATCTCGGCCTTAAGCTCGGGATCACCTTTGCTACATCGATCCCGGCTGCCGTGATTTCGATGGCGGTGCTCAAATTCTTCCGTGATTCGACGATCCAGGAAAACAATATCGTCCAAACGATTGCCTCGGCGGCCGGAACGCTGTCGGCAATCATCTTCGTTCTTCCCGGCCTGATCATGATCGGCTGGTGGACCGGCTTTCCCTATTGGCAGTCGGTCGCAGTGATCGGCCTCGGCGGCATTTTGGGCGTGATGTACTCGGTGCCGCTGCGGCGCGCGCTGGTCACCGGCAGCGACTTGCCATACCCCGAAGGCGTCGCTGCGGCCGAAGTGCTCAAGGTAGGCGCCGGGGTCGGCGGGGCGGAGGAAAACAAGCGCGGACTGGTGGCGATCACATTGTCGTCACTGGTTTCGGCTGCTTACTTCATGCTCGCCAAAACCCGGCTCCTGACCGACGCTGCGGCCCGCACCTTCAAAGTCGGCGCTGGCGGCAGCGCGGTTTCGGCCAGCCTGTCGATGGCGCTGATCGGCGTTGGCCATTTGGTCGGGATGGCAGTCGGTATCGCCATGGTCGTGGGAATGCTGATCACCTGGGCGGTGATCGTCCCGCAATACAGTGGCCATGACGCCGCGCTGATCGCCGCCTCGGCCGGCGACCTCGAGGCGCTGGTGACATCGGCGTTCCGCACCAAGGCGCGGATCATCGGCGCCGGAACGATGGGCGTCGCGGCGATCTGGACCCTGCTTCGGATCGTCGGGCCGATCATCGCCGGAATCACGGCCGCGATCCGCGCCAGCCGCGCTCGCCGGGCGGGCGGGCAGGACAGCCTCGCCTTGACCGAGCGCGACCTGCCAATCGGCATCGTCGGCGTCACCATCCTCGCCTCAATGATCCCGATTGGCCTGTTGCTGTCGGGCTTTGCCACCA
>JBDSBX010000119.1:0-3702 GCA_039921365.1 Sphingomicrobium sp.
CGGGCACACTGACCGAGGAGGCGTTACTCGAATCAAGCGCGGCGAACTGGCTCGCGGCGATCGGGCGGGTGGGCGAAGACTGGGCGATCGCCGCAGCGGATATTTCGACCGGCCGGTTTGAATTGATTGCCTGCGGTCCCGGCGAACTCGCCGCCGAGCTGGCGCGGCTGTCGCCGGCGGAGACGATCGCCGATGGCCCCGTAGCGGGCGTGCGGACGACCGGCGGCAAGGGCGGTTTCGACAGCGCGACCGGCGAACGCGCACTGCGGAGCCGCTTCGGCCTGGCGACGCTCGACGGCTTGGGCTCGCCGTCGCGCGCGGAACTCGCCGCGGCGGGCGGGTTGCTCGCCTATGTCGACGCAACCCAGAAAGGCACGGGCATCCTGCTCGACGTCCCTCGGCGGATTGCGCGATCGAGCCATGTCGCGATCGACACCGCGACGCGTGACAGCCTGGAGCTTTGCCGCTCTGTTTTTGGTGGCGTCGCTGGCAGCCTGCTGGGCGAGATCGACCGCTGCCAGACCGCGGCCGGCCGCCGGCTGCTCGCCGAAGACATCGCCGCGCCGCTGACGGCACGCGACGCGATCGAGGCTCGGCTTGGGGCGGTGGCCTGGCTGCACGAAGACGCGCTGCGCCGCGAGCGGGTGCGGGTGGCGCTGAAAGCGCTGCCCGATTTTGCCCGTGCGCTCGCTCGGCTGGCGGCGCAGCGCGGCTCGCCGCGCGACCTTGCGATGCTGCGCGACGGTCTTGGTGCCGCGGCCACGCTTCAGGCGGAGCTTGGCAACGAACCGGACCGGCCGCCCCTGCTCGAACGCTTGCTGCCGCGGCTCGGCGGGCACGATGCGCTGGTCGACAAGCTGAGCCAGGCATTGGTCGCCTCGCCGCCGCTCGACGCGTCTAAGGGCGGCTACATTGCCGAAGGATATGACGAGGCGCTCGACGCATTGCGCGCCGCCTCGTCCGACGGTCGGCGGGCGATTGCCGCGCTTGAGAGCCGCTACCGCGACGCGACCGGCATTGCCTCGCTGAAAATCCGCCACAACGCGGTGCTCGGCTATCATATCGAAGTGTCGGCCCGGCACGCCGAGCGGCTGATGGCGCCCGATTCGGGCTTTACCCATCGCCAGACGCTGGCCGGGGTGGTCCGCTTCAACTCACCCGATCTCCACGCCGAAGCCGCGCGAGTCGTCGAAGCCGGCGGCCATGCGCTGGCTGCCGAGGCCGCTCATGCCGAGGAACTCAGCGGCCTGGCCATCGCCGCGGCGAGCGCCATCACCGCCACCGCCGAAGCCATCGCCCGCATCGACGTTGCCGCGAGCCACGCGGCGCGGGCGGCCGAAGGCGGCTGGGCCCGTCCGCAGCTAACCGACGAAGCCTGTCTCGAAATCGACGCCGGACGGCATCCTGTGGTCGAGAGCGCGCTCACCCAATCCGGAGTCCGCTTCGTCGCCAACGATTTGTCGATGGGCGAGCGCGACCGCCTGTGGCTGATCACCGGGCCCAATATGGGCGGCAAGTCGACGTTCCTCCGCCAGACGGCGCTGATCGCCGTGCTTGCCCAAGCGGGCGCGTTCGTTCCCGCCACCCGCGCCAAGATCGGCCTGGTTGATCGCCTGTTCAGCCGAGTCGGCGCCGCGGACAATCTCGCGCGCGGGCGTTCGACCTTCATGGTCGAGATGGTCGAGACCGCCGCGATCCTGGCGCAAGCGACACCGCAGAGCTTGGTGATCCTCGACGAGATTGGTCGCGGCACTTCGACCTACGACGGCCTCGCGATTGCCTGGGCGGTGGTCGAGGCGATGCACGACCAATTGCGCTGCCGGACCCTGTTCGCGACCCATTATCATGAACTGACCCGGCTCGCGGAGCGGCTCGACAGCCTGTCGCTCCATCATGTCCGCGCGCGCGAATATAAAGGCGATCTGGTCCTGCTGCACGAAGTTGCCGACGGCGCGGCGGACCGCAGCTACGGCATTGCCGTCGCCAAGCTGGCCGGCGTGCCGCCATCGGTGGTGGCGCGGGCGAAATCGGTGCTGGCCAAGTTGGAAGCGGGGCGCGACGCCACCGGCGGGATCGCCGCCGGGCTCGACGATCTGCCGTTGTTTGCCGCCGTCCAACTCGAACCCGAGCGCGATGCGCTGGCCGACGCGCTCGCGGCGGTCGACCCGGACCGCCTGTCGCCGCGCGACGCGCTCGAGGCGCTGTACTGGCTCAAGCGGATATCGGTGGGGCAGGCTTCCGAATGAGCTTGCTCGAACCCATCGCCGATCGCCGCGCGGTCATCGATCGCCGCGGCCTTGCCGACCGGATCGCCGGCAAGCGTAAACCAACCGAAATCACGCAGATACTGACCGAAGCGCTCGCCTCCGGGCGGGAGGAAATCGCGCGGCGGCTGGCGCAGGAGCCGGGCCGCGGCCGGGCGGCGGCGCGCGCCACTGCCTTCCTCCACGACCAGATCGTTCGCCTCGCTTATGATTCGGTGACGCCGGGCGCCCAGACCATGGCCCTCGTCGGCCTCGGCGGGACCGGCCGCGGCGAAATGGCGCCGTACAGCGACCTTGACCTGATGTTCCTGACCAAGACCAAGCCGTCGCAAGCGGAATGCGACGCCGCCCAAGCCATCCTGCATGTCCTGTGGAACCTCAAGCTCAAGGTCGGCCACTCGCTGCGCTCGATCCCCGAGCTGATGGCGCTGGCGAAAAAGGACATGACAGTGCGCACCGCCTTTTTGGAAGCGCGGCTGCTGTGGGGCGAAGAGACATTGTTCGATCTCGCCATGACGCGGTTCCGCAAGGACATCGTCGCTGGGACTGGAGCCCAGTTCGTCGCCGCCAAGCTCGCCGAACGCGACGCACGGCACGTCAGGATGGGCGACAGCCGCTACGTCGTCGAGCCCAACATCAAGGACGGCAAGGGCGGCTTGCGCGACCTCCACACGCTCTATTGGATCGGCAAATATATCCACGCTGTCGAACGGCCCTCGGATCTCGTCGCGGCGGGGCTGCTGACGGCCACCGAATTCGCCAGCTTCGAGCGCGCCGAACGATTCCTGTGGGCGGTTCGCTGCCACCTCCACCTCGCCGCCGGGCGGGCCGAGGAGCGGCTCGGTTTCGACCATCAGCGGCACATCGCGACCGTGATGAACTATGCCGACCGGCCGGGGAAATCGGCGGTCGAGCGGTTCATGCAATTCTATTTCCTGAACGCCAAGACGGTTGGCGATCTGACCGGCCTGTTCCTCGCCCAACTCGATGAGCAGTTGGGCAAGAAGGGCTTCCGCTTCGCGCTGCCGACGATCCGCCGCCGGCCCAAGCGACTCGACGGCTTCACGCTCGACCGCGGGCGCTTGTCGATTCCGTCCGACGGTTTCCTGGCCGAGCGCGACGAGCGACACCGCCGCATGGGCGACAGCCGCTACGTCGTCGAACACAACGTCAAGGACGGCAAGGGCGGCCTGCGCGACCTTCACACCTTGTACTGGATCGGCCAATATCTGTTCGGGGTCGATCGCCCGGCGGAGCTCGTCGCCAAGGGCTTGTTCACCGAGGCCGAATACCGCCGGTTCGAGCGGGCCGAGCGGTTCTTCTGGTCGGTTCGCTGCCACCTCCACCTCGCCGCCGGGCGCGCCGAGGAACGGCTCGGGTTCGATCATCAGCGGCAGATTGCGGCGGCGATGAATTATGCCGACCGGCCGGGCAAATC
>JBDSBX010000120.1:0-2757 GCA_039921365.1 Sphingomicrobium sp.
CTCGCCGCGGAGCGATCACCGGCGAAGATGCCTTCAACCTGCTGCTCGGCGGCGACGGCGATTCGCTGATGTTGTTGCTCAGGATGGCCGGCTCATCCCGCGAACTCGCGGCGCGCTTGCTGCCGGCCCCGGCGACCTGCTGGAAATCGCCGACGCCGGCCGCGCGATCGCCCGTTTCGATGCGATCACCCAGGCCGAGGTTGATTCGAACCGCGAATGGCTCCGGCTCGACCCTTGCTACCGCACCGCGCTTGCCGCCTTGGGACAGGACCATGGCCAGCGCTCCGTCTGAACCGCGTGCCGTCATGGGCCGGGTCGATCGCGCCGGACGGCTGATCGCCGCCGACGCCGAGCTTGCGACCCTGCAGATGGAAGCCGGCTCGAGCATCGGCGCGACGCTCGCGCTGCCGCAGGTCGCCGCGGTCGCCCGGTTGGCACGCAAGCTCGGCATTCCGGTTTCGCGTCCAGCGGTCGCCGCCGGGTCGAACCAGGACATCGACCTGTGGGTCCGCGCCATTCCCGAGGGCGATGACGTCTCGTTGACGCTGGAAGGCTGGACAACGCGGCCCGCCGCCGCGGCTCGCCTCGCAACCCTGCTTGGCGGCGACAGCAACGAGTCGCGGCCCGCGCCGGAGCCCGGCGAATGGTCCGCCGATGAGGATTTGCAGCTGACATCCGTGTCGGCTTCTCTGGCCGACAAACTGGGCGCCGAAACTGGCGAGCTGATCGGCCAGCCGCTGATGCGGATTTTCCGGCTTGAAGGGAATGAGGCGGGAGAGCTGCCGCTGGTCGCCGCGCTCGCCGCGCGTCACGGCTTTGCCGGCCAGCCGGCCCGGGCGCGCAACGGCGATCCGGGCGTGACCTTGTCGCTAAGCGGCGAAGTGATGTTCGGCGCCGACGGCAGTTTCGCCGGTTTTTCCGGCCGGGCGGCGTCAAGCGACGACGGCGCGTCGCATCCGATCCCGCAACCGCTGGCGATCGACCAGGCGCTCAACGAGGCGCTGCGCTCGCCGCTCGACCGGATCATCGACGCCGCCGAGCGCATTGCCGACCGCGCCGACGGTCCGCTGCGCAACGACTATGCCGCTTACGCCAGCGATATCTCGTCGGCGGCCCGCCATTTGTTGTCGGTCATCCATTCGATCAGCGAGGAGCCGGGGCAGGGCCATCGCACCATCGACCTCGCGACGCTCGCCGCCGAAGCGGCGGTGCTGATCGCCCCGACCGCCGAAGCGCGCGGCGTTCGCGTCGCCCTCGAGCCGAACCAGGCGCTTCCAGCCAATGGCGAGCAGCGGGCGGTCATCCAGATCCTCGTCAATCTGATCGGCAATGCGGTCCGCCATTCGCCCTCGGGGGGCACCGTGACGCTGAGCTTTGCCAGCACCGACAACATCGCCTCGGTGATCGTCTCTGACCAGGGGGAGGGTATCGCCCCGGCTGACCAGCAACGGATCTTCGAGCGATTCGAACGCGCCAATGCGGACGAAGGCGGGACCGGGCTCGGCCTCGCCATCTCGCGCCGCCTCGCCCGGTCGATGGGGGGCGACATCAGCCTCGAAAGCGCCCCGGCGATGGGCGCGCGCTTCACCTTGTCGCTGCCGTCAGGTTGAGCCGCTAAACCAGCGCAGCGACATGCACGACAGGCCGGCGTCGATCTTGCCAATCTCCTGCGTAGCGATCGGCACCACTGCATAGCCAAGCGCGTCGAGCCGTTCGATGGTTCGCGGAAATCCCGCTCCGGCCAGCACCACGTCATTGACCCGCAGCGCATTCGCCGCCCCCGCCTCGCCATCGGCCGTCGTCATCTGCCGGAAACCGTCGAAAATTCCCGTCGCGGCCAGGCCCGGCGTGCACAGCATTGTCTCGTCGTCGAGCAGCGAGCAGGCACTTTTCAAGTGGAGCACGTCGTCGGGCGTCTCGACAATCATGGCGCCGCGGCCGAGTTGGGCGAGGCAGTCGACTAGCGCTTCGGCGCCCGCCCGGTCGGTGCGCTCCGAAAGGCCGATCATCACGCGGTCCGGCGTCACTAGCACATCGCCGCCATCGGCAAAGCCCGACGGCAGCTCGATTACGACTTCGAATAGATCGCGAAGGGTCGGGGCCAGCTCGGCGGCTTCGGCTGCCCGGCTCGGGGTGCCCGGGCGAAGCAGGATCGCGCCTTGCGTAAACAGCAACGCCGGATCCTCGACGAACATGGAATCGGGGAACGCTTCGAGCGGCGGCAATATTGTAGCCTCGACGCCTGCCGCACGCAGTGCCGCGACATAAGCGTCATGTTCGGCGCAAATGCCTTCGTAAGTCGGGTTGCCGCGATCCTCGGCGCGAAGGCCATCGACCACCGAGCCCGCCGGCAGCCGGACAAGCGCGCGGTTGAAGCGGCAGACGTCCAGCGTCCTACCTTTTGTCGACGGGCACATAATCCCTGTGCGTCGCCCCGGTGTAGAGCTGGCGCGGGCGGCCGATCTTCTGCTCGGGATCGGAGATCATCTCATTCCACTGCGCGACCCAGCCGACCGTCCTCGCCAGCGCGAACAGCGCGGTAAACATGTCGCTCGGGAAGCCGATCGCGTTCAAGATCACGCCCGAATAGAAATCGACGTTGGGATAGAGCTTCTTCTCGATGAAATATTCGTCGCTGAGCGCAATTCGCTCGAGCTCCAGCGCGACATCGAGAACCGGGTCGGAGATGTTGAGCTCCTTCAGCACCTCGTCGGCGGTCGCTTTCATGACCTTCGCCCGCGGGTCGTAATTCTTGTA
>JBDSBX010000121.1:0-4274 GCA_039921365.1 Sphingomicrobium sp.
TGCAGGATCACTTCCTCAACAGCGTCCGGCGAGCCAAAGCCCCGGTGACCATCTTCCTGGTCAAGGGGGTCAAGCTTCAAGGCGTCATCACCTGGTTTGACTCCTTTTCCCTGCTGTTGCGCCGCGATGGCGCCTCGCAACTGGTCTACAAGCATTCGATCTCGACGATCATGCCGGGCGCAATGTCGGCCGACTTTGTCGCGACCCGGAACAACGGGCAGGGGGGACCAGGCGGCCGGGCGGCCTTGCAGGATCTGTTCCTCGCCGCGGCCACGCGCCAGGCCGAGGCGATGACCGTGTTCCTGGTCAACGGCGTCATGCTCCAGGGCACGGTTGCCGGTTACGACCAATTCTCGCTCCTGCTCGACCGCGGCGGCCAGTTGCAACTGGTCTACAAGCACGCGATCTCGACCCTCCAGCCGGCGCATGCGTTGGATTTGGAGCCGGAGCAGGAGCCGTCCGCCAAGGCTGTGGATGCTGAGGCAGCGAACAGCGACCCTGAGTAAGTTCGACAACGGCGATGTCGCCCGCGGCGAACGCGCGGTGCTGGTGCTGCCCGAAACCACGGGCCGCGAGAGCAGCGGTGCGGCCGCGCGCCGCTCGGTCGAGGCCCGCCTCGACGAGGCGCAGGGGCTTGCCGAGGCAATCGGGGTCAAGATCGTCGACCGGCGCTCTTATCGGCTGCGCTCGATCCGGCCCGCATCCTTTCTCGGCAAAGGGCAGATCGAGGAGATCGCCGAGACCGTTCGCGAGCATGAAGCGGGCTTGCTGATCGTCGATGCGGCGCTGACCCCCGTCCAGCAGAAGAGCCTCGAGGAAGAGGCCAAGACCAAGGTCATCGACCGCACCGGGCTGATCCTCGAGATTTTCGGCGAACGAGCGGCGACATCCGAGGGCCGACTCCAGGTCGAACTCGCGCACCTCGATTACCAGGCCGGGCGGCTGGTGCGCAGCTGGACCCACCTCGAGCGCCAGCGCGGTGGCTTCGGCTTCCTCGGCGGTCCCGGCGAAACCCAGATCGAAGCCGATCGCCGGCTGATCCGCGACCGCATGGCGAAGATCAAGCGCGAGCTCGAGCAGGTCAAGCGCACCCGCACCCTGCACCGTGGCCGGCGCCAGCGGGCGCCGTGGCCGGTGGTCGCCCTGGTCGGTTATACCAACGCCGGTAAATCAACGCTTTTCAATCGCTTGACCGGTGAAGCGGTGTTCGCGGAGAACCTCCTGTTCGCGACGCTCGATCCCACCATGCGGGAGATCCGAATCCCTGGCTTCGACAAGGCGATCCTGTCGGACACGGTCGGCTTCGTCTCCGACTTGCCGACGCAGCTGGTGGCGGCGTTCCGGGCGACTCTCGAGGAAGTTTCATCGGCCGATTTGCTGATCCATGTCCGCGACATGGCGCATCCCGACCATGACGCGCAGCGCGAAGACGTCGACGACGTCCTTGCCGCACTCGGTCTGGGGGAGGAGGGGCCGCCGCGGATTGAAGCCTGGAACAAGGTCGATTTGCTCGAAGGCGATGCCCGGACTGCCTTGCTCAACGAAGCGGCGCGGCGCGATGACGTGGTGCCGATCTCGGCCCTGACGGGCTGGGGGTTCGATGAATTAAATCAGCGCGTCGGCGAAATGCTGACCAAGAACGACCACATCGTCGACATTATCGTTCCGTCCAGTGACGGTAGCCGCATCGCCTGGCTGCACGCCCGCGGCGAAGTTCTCGACCAGCAAGTCGGCGACGACGACGCGATCCATTTGTCGGTGCGGCTGTCGCTCGACAATTGGGCGCGCTTTCAGGCCTTGGAAACCGCCTGATCCTGCTTGGCGCGCACCCACAGCGCCTCCATTTCGTCGAACGACAGGTCGCTGAAACCGGCCGCGGTCTCGATCGCTCGAAAGCGCTTCTCGAACTTGCGGTTGGCCTTGCGCAGGGCCTCTTCGGCATCGATGTTCAGTTTCCGTGCGAGGTTGACGACGGCCAACAGCAGGTCGCCTAGCTCCTCCTCGCGGGCACCCGCCTCGCTTTCCGCGTCGAGCTCGGCCAATTCCTCGTCCACCTTGGCCCGCGGCCCGGCAGCATCCGGCCAGTCGAAACCGGTGCGAGCCGCGCGCCGCTGCAGCTTCTGCGCCCGTTCGAGCGCCGGCAGAGCTAAAGCGACATCGGCCAAGGCACTGGTATCCGGCGATTTCTGGCGCTCGGCGGCCTTGATTTCCTCCCACAGGTGATGGCCGCCATGCCCGGCATCGCCGAACACATGCGGGTGGCGGCGCTCCATCTTGTCGCAAATCCGGCCAATGGCGTCTTCCAGGGTGAAATGTCCGGCTTCTTCAGCCATTTGCGCATGGAAGACGATTTGCAGCTGGAGATCGCCCAACTCGTCGGCGAGGCTGTCCATGTCGTCACGGGCAATGGCGTCGGCGACTTCATAGGCTTCTTCGATGGTAAACGGTGCGATCGTCGTGAAGGTCTGGACGCTGTCCCATTCGCAGCCGCGATGAGGGTCGCGGAGCCGGCGCATTATCGCGATGAGCCGGTCGAGGTTCATGCGATAATCCCGACCGCAGGGGGCCTTCTCCGCTTATCTCCTGATAGTCTGATAATATGTATTATGTAAAGTGATCGATGGTTTTGCAGGGGCATCACGGCACCAGCACCAGCCAACGCCCCTCGACCCCCCAACGCTGGAGCGACGACAGGAAATTCATGCCGAGGACGTTGAGGTCGTCATTGTCGGCGACGTGCAGGCCGACCTCGCGGCGTTCGATCGAGCCGATCTGCAAGCTGGCCGCGCGGCCACTCGCCACCTTGATCAGCCCGTTACCGGTGCGAACGATCTGGTCCTGTGTCGGGCTGACCGCAATTCCGGTGCGGGTGGCGGTGTCCCGACCGATGGTCGTCATGGTCGCGCCGCTGTCGACCAGGAATTTGACGCGTTGGCCGTTCACTCGCCCGTCGACCCAGAAATGGCCGTCGATCGCCATCGGGATGCGGATTTGTTCGCCTTGCTGGACCGGCTCGCCGGTGGCTTCGGCCCGCAAGCGCTGCGCGACCCAGCCGAAATCGTCGCGAAAGGTGAACAAGACGAAGCCGGCAGCGAAAATGGAGATCCACGCCAGCGCCATGGTCAGCAGCTTGGCCGCCGGCTCGCGCCGCGCCATCAGCGATCCCAGCACCAGCATCACCGCCATCAAGATGTAGACGCCCCCAAGCATCAGATCGTTGGTCATTACAGGCTGATCTCCAGCCCGTCGTGCGCCGGCGCGGCCCAATCGGGCAGTTCGCGCACCAAGGTCGCGTAATCGAGGCCGTTGCCCATGTGCGTCAGGTACAATTGGCCAACGTTCAAGTCGCTCGCCCAGCCGAGCACCGCGTCGAGGTGGGCGTGGGTCGGGTGCGGGCGCCGCATCAGGCAGTCGCAAATCCACACGTCGCAGCCCTGGTAGAGATTGGCCATTTCGGCGGTCAACTCCTGGAAATCTATCGAGTAAACGATCGAGCTCTTGCCTTCCTCGATGCGCATGCCGAGCGAAGTTATTCCGCCGTGCGGCTGATCGACGAAGCGCAGCAGTGCATCACCCCAGCGCAATTCGTGATCGAGCGGAACCGCTTGGACCACCGGCGGATAGGGGCCCGCCTGGGTAAAGGCATATTCGAAGCGCATCTCCAGCCGTTCGAGGTCCGTGCGCCGGGCGTACAGCGGCACCGGCCCCCGCAGCGCCTGCGCCAAGGGCCGCAGGTCGTCGATGCCGTGGACATGGTCGGCGTGGTCGTGGGTGACGATCAGCGCGTCGATCCGGCCGATGGCGCCGTCGAGCAATTGCTGGCGAAGATCGGGTCCGCAATCGACCAGCAGGCTCTCGCCGGCGCTGTCGAGCATGATCGACGAGCGCGACCGCCGGTTGCGCGGCTCGTCGGGATCGCATTGGCCCCAGTCGTTGCCGATCTTCGGCACGCCGGTCGACGTGCCGCAACCGAGAATGCGCACCTTCACGCCGCCGCCCGGCTGAACAAGCGGAAGAAGTTTGCGGTGGTTGCGTCAGCCAGCGCCTCGGGCGCCTCCCCGCGTAGCTCGGCAGCGAACGCGGCGGTATCGGCGACGAACGCCGGCTCGCACGGTCGCCCGCGGTGTGGGACCGGGGCGAGGAACGGGGAGTCGGTTTCGACCAACAGGCGGTCGAGCGGGACCTGTTTGGCGGTCTCCTGGAGGTCGCGGGCGTTCTTGAAGGTGACGATCCCGCTCAGCGAGATGAAAAAGCCCAGGTCCAGCGCCCGGCGA
>JBDSBX010000122.1:0-3253 GCA_039921365.1 Sphingomicrobium sp.
GATCGTGTTGAGATCGGTCAAGAGATAGGGGATCGGCGAATCTACGGTGACCTTGCCAAGCGTCTCGACATTCTTGCCCTTGGTGCGGGCGGCCAGCAGCAGCTTGGCGAGGATGTCGCTGTCGCGCTCGCGCTCGGCGCCTTGGGTGGTCAGCAGAACTTCGCAATGTTCCTCGAAGTTCATCAGCCAATAGGGCAGCTGGAGGTTTTCGACGTTGAACAGCTCGCCGCAGCCCTTGAACGCGGCGCTATATTCGCCGTGCGGGTCGATCATGACGATGTGACCCTCGGGCGAAAGCTCGGAAATCCGGTGGAGAATCAGCGCGACGGACGTCGATTTGCCGGTACCGGTGCTGCCGACGACTGCGAAGTGCTTGGACAGCATCGGGTCGACGTACAGCGCGCCGCGAATGTCGTCGGTCGGGTAGACGGTGCCGATTTCGATGTGGGCGCGGTCGTCGGCGGCGAACACCGCGCGAAGATCGTCGGAGGTGACCGGATGGACCTGCGCGCCTGGGATTGGGAATTTGGTGACGCCGCGGCGGAAATTGCTCAGTTTGCCCGATGAATCGCGATTGCCTTCGCCGAGGAAGTCGACATGGGCGACGATCTCGGTGGCGTCGTCGGCGCGCATCGTCCGAACGTTGGCGATCAGCCAGCTTGCGCCGACGATCATCTTGACCTGACTGCCGACCTGGCCGGACATCGCTACCGACGGGTCGCCATGGTTCGACAGCGCGCTCAGCACATTGGGGTCGAGGCGGACCTGCGAGCCCGAACCGGCGATTTCGACGACATGGCCGATCGGCGGCAGCGCCTGGCCCGACGACGCCGCCGGGCTGGCCGCGCCATCCTGCTCGGTGAAGCTGCCCATTTCGTCGAGGAACTGCTTCAGGTTTGGCTGATCGGTCATGCGTGCGCGGCCCCGCGGTTAAACGTCGAGGGACCGTGGTAAAGCCGAGCGGTTAAAATTTGCCTTAGAAACGCCGGCGGAACAGCGCCGCGGCGGCATAGCCCAGGACCAACGACAGCAAAACCGAGATCAACCCGTAGAGGACAGCGTGGCGGCGCGCGGCGAGCGCCACGAAGCGCTCAAACCCCGACTTGCCGATCTCGATCTCGCGGGTGGCGGCCGCCAGCACGCGACCGCGGTCGACCAGAAACGTCTCGGCGGTATAGGCGCCGACCGGCACCTGGCTCGGGATCGCGATGCTCGCGCGGTACAGGACGCCCTGGTTAATTTCGACGCCGCTGGCGTTCTCGGCATACAGGCCCTGGCGGCGGCGAAGCTCGAGCAAACCCGCCTCGAAGCGCCGCTCCTTGTCCGGCAGCGCTCCGCCGCCCGGCGACAGCTGCAGGTTCTGCAGACCCATCTCGTAAATGGCTGCGGTGCGCTCATCGACCAATTGCCTGATCGGGCGCGACGAAGCGACCGCGTAAAAGGAGGGCGCCGAGCGGAAGCGGTTGGAATCGGCGTTCATCCAGATCCCGGCGATCTTCTGCTTTTCGCGCAGGATGATCGGCTGGACCGGCCCGCGCAGCACGACGACGATGTCGGCGGGACGCGCCGGCGCTCGTCCGCCCGGATAAAGGATGGCGCCGAACAGCAGCAGTTGGGCGCCGGTGAAGCTGTAGCGGATCTCGACCTTGCGCGCCGAGATGTCGGGGACCAGCACCGGTGCCGCCGGCTTGACCGCGGCGATCAGCATTAGCGGCAGCGTGGCGATGCCGAGGAATCGCAAGCGTCCGCTCACAGATATTCGATCGAATAAATTTCGTCGGGCCGCCAGGCGAGCCCGAACGCCATGCGCAACGCGACCAGCAGGATTAACACGCCGAGCGCAAGACGCAGCAAATCAGGCTTCAGCCGAGTCGTCAGCAGCGCCCCATATTGGGCGCCGACGACGCCGCCGACGAGGAGCAAAGCGGCCAGCACGATATCGACCGACTGAGTGGTGACGGCGTGGACAAAGGTGGCGGCCGCGCTGACCGCGAGGATCGTCACCAGGCTGGTGCCGATGACGACGCGCGCGCCCATGCCGAGCAGATAGATCATCGCCGGGACGAGGATGAAACCGCCGCCGATGCCGAGCAGCAAGGTGAGGACGCCGGCGACGAAGCCCAGGGCGAGCGGGGCCAGCGGCGAGACGTACAGTCCCGACGTGTAGAATCGCCAGCGCAACGGCAGCGAGGCGACCCAGCGATTGTGGCGAGGCCGCGCGTCGATTTGGGGCGCGGCGACATAGCCCAGGGCGATCAACGCGTCCTTGACCATCAACACGCCGATGCCGCCCAACAACAGGACGTACAGTGAGCCGATTACCAAATCGATCTGGCCGCTCGCCTGGAGCGTCCGGAACAGGCCCGCGCCGGCCACCGAGCCGAACAGTCCACCGACGATCATCACCAGGCTCATCTTCAGATCGACGCCGCCGCGGCGCCAGTGGACCAGTGCGCCCGAGACGCTGGCGCCGGTGATCTGGGTGGCGGCGGAGGCGACGGCGACAGTCGGCGGGATGCCGTAGAAGATCAGCAGCGGCGTCGTCAGGAAACCGCCGCCGACCCCGAACATTCCCGACAGCAGGCCAACCAGCAAACCCAAGGCGACAATGAACAGCGCGTTGACCGACTGGCCGGCGATCGGGAGATAAATGTCCATGTCGAGCCCGACTGCCTAGCCGCAAAGGGCGGCCAAGGCCAAGCGGAGGGCCGCGCGGGTTGCCGGCCTAGAAGTCCGCAGCGAGCGTCAGCGCAGGTCCGGACCCGGGCTCGGCATTGCGGCCAGGCGCTGCCGCCAGTCGAGATGAACGCGCATGTTGTTGCGAACCCGCATCGACACGCGTGGCCCGCCGTCGATGCGATAGATGCCTGGCTGGACTCCGCCCCACAGTCCAAAACCGGCCGAGTAGCGACCGAACAACGGCTTGGTCAGCGTCAACGCGCCATCGGCGAACAGGTCGCGGCGCCGGGCGCCGACCACGCCGGCCTGGGCGTAGGCGTCGAGCTCGAAGCCCCACGGCATCGGCCGCTGGTAGACGCCGCCTTCAAGGAACAGCGCGAAGGCCGATCGCCCGCCGCCGGTGCGGCCAATCGCCTGGCGGCGCTCGGCGGTCAGCTAGATTGGGATCGAGCGGAACGGAGTGACTCGCAGGCCCGCCGCAAGCTCGCCACCCCGAGCGCCGCCGACCGGCGTGCTGCTACGCAGCGAGGCGGCGAACATCGGCGTCACATAATAGGTCAGGCGGGCGCCCCCC
>JBDSBX010000123.1:0-3432 GCA_039921365.1 Sphingomicrobium sp.
CGCTCGCGCTCAGCCGAATATTTGGCGCGGGCCATCTCGTCGGGCGCGCGGTCGATGTAGTCGGTGAGGACATTGTCGAGGAAGCGCATGACGTCCTCGATGAACAATTTGTCGCCGTTCCACTGGTCCCAGGTCTCGAGGTTCAAGGACGACAAGCAGCAGACCGCGGTGCGGTCGGCGCCGAGATGGTCCTTGCCGGTCGGCAGCGTGATTTCCGAGCACAGGTTGGAGGTGGTGACCTTGAGGCCGAGGTCGCGGTGATGCTTGGGCATCGTCCGGTTCACCGCATCGATGAAGATGATGTACGGCTCGCCGGTCGCCAGCCGGGTCTCGACCAGCTTCTGGAACAGCGAGCGGGCATCGACCGTGGCGCGTTCCGACCCGTCGCGCGGGCTGCGCAGCACGAACTCGGCGCCGGCGCGCACCGCGTCCATGAATTCGTCGGTGATCAGCACGCCGTGGTGAAGGTTCAACGCCTTGCGGTTGAAGTCGCCCGACGGCTTGCGGATCTCAAGGAACTCCTCGATTTCCGGATGCGAGACGTCGAGATAGACGGCCGCCGAGCCGCGCCGCAGCGAACCTTGCGAAATCGCCAGCGTCAGGCTGTCCATGACGCGGACGAACGGGATGATGCCGCTGGTCTTGCCGTTCAAACCGACCGGCTCGCCAATGCCGCGCACCGCGCCCCAATAGGTGCCGATGCCGCCGCCCTTCGAGGCCAGCCAGACATTCTCGTTCCACGTCCCGACGATGCCGTCGAGGCTGTCGGAGACACTGTTCAGATAGCAGCTGATCGGCAGACCGCGGCCGGTGCCGCCATTGGACAAGACCGGAGTCGCCGGCATGAACCACAGCTTGGAGATATAATCATAGACGCGCTGCGCATGGGCGGCATCGTCGGCATAAGCCGAGGCGACCCGAGCGAACAAATCCTGGTTGGTCTCGCCGGGCAGCAGATAGCGGTCGCGAAGCGTGTCCTTGCCGAACTCGGTGAGGAGGGCATCGCGCGACTCGTCGGTGGTCACCGCGTGGGCGCGAAGATCGACGGTCTTGCTGGTCCGCACTTTCTTGGCTGGCCCCGCACCGACATCGTCGCCGGTGACTTCGCTGTGGCTTGAAAAATCCATTGCTTTTCCTCGTCCGCTACCCGGCTTGTCGACCAATCCGGCGACCGCCTGTTCCCCTATTGTTCGACTCGCAGCCATGTCCGGCACACTAGCCTTTTTTCACGTCGAGCGGGGTCTTTTCTGCCTTCGTCCCCGATTTCCACAGGGCCGCAGTGGCTCGTCACCAGAATATAGCTATTCCGGCGTGAAACACTAGGTATTGAGAGAAACCCCCTCCGCGCTACCACCCATTGTGCCCGAATGATCGGAAGACGCAACCGGTAAATACGGATCAGCGCATTTTTCCGGTCGATTTGACCGAGTTGCAACAGTGGTGGCTCGACCTGCGTTATACTTTGAGTTAATTGCGCTTTCTGGCCTAGCCTGTGGGCACAGGGGGAATGCAATGAAAACATGTCTATTGGCCGCCACGGCTATGGCCGCCATCGCGGTCGCTGCTCCGGCCGCCGCGCGCGATCGCTCGGCCTATGTCGGTCTCGAGCTTGGCGCCCTATTCGTCACCGACACCAACGTCGAAGGCAATGTCTTTACCGAAGGGCGGTCCGAGTTCGACATCGACCACAAAATGGGCGTCGATGGCGATCTGATCGCCGGCTATGATTTCGGGATGTTCCGCGCCGAAGCCGAACTCGGTTACAAGCGCAGCGAGCATGACGAATATGACGGCGTCCAGGGTCCATTCGATGCCGACGGCCGCAGCAGCGTCTATTCGCTGATGGCCAACGCGATGGTCGACCTCGGCCATGACGAAGGGTTCCAGTTCTACGCCGGTGCCGGCGTCGGCTATGCTCAGGTCATTCACGTCATCGAGGATGGCAGCAGCGCATTCAAGATCAAGGACCGTGGCTTCGCCTGGCAGGTGATCGCCGGCGTGCGCAAATCCGTCTCTCAATATTTCGACATCGGCTTGAAGTATCGCTACTTCGACGCCGGTAACGTCGATGACGACTTCGGCAGCGTCAGCCTCGACAGCGAATATAAGTCGCACTCGGTGCTGTTCAGCCTGATCCACAACTTCAACTCGCCGCTGCCGCCGCCGCCACCGATGGTCGAGATGGCGCCGCCACCGCCGCCGCCCCCACCGCCGGCGACGCAGACCTGTGCCGACGGTTCGGTGATCCTGGCGACAGACGCTTGCCCGCTGCCACCGCCACCGCCGCCGCCGCCGCCGCCCGAGCCCGAGCGCGGCTAAGCGAAAGCCTGACGAAAAGATCCGTCCCGCGAAACCGCGGGGCGGCTTTTTTATGCCTGTGGTCGGGCTTGTTCCGGCGCGATGACGCGGAGCGCGCCTCTGCGAATGCGATAGTCGAGCGGGCAATCCATGCTGACCGTTTCGCCGTCGAGGCTGACCGTCATCCGTGTCCTGCGCCCGGCCACGCGGAGTCGCTGAACATCGTCGAGGCGGACCATGTCGTCGGCGCGGGTCAAGCCGGCCAGCGTTCGAAATGAGGCGCCAAGCAGGCCCAGCCGGTTTTTCTTGCGCAGCACTAGGACGCACAAAATGCCGTCGTCGAGACGTTCGCGCTTGCCTGCGGCCAGCAGCTCGAGCGCATAATCATTGTTGCCGACGAACAGCAGCGGCGTGTCGACCACGCCTTTTGGAGAATTGTTGACGGTGAGCGTCAGCCGCTCATGCTTGAAGCGCATGACGGTGCGCAGGCTGGCGACCAGCAAGGCGAGGCGTTTCGACCGGCCAAGGCGGTTCTGTTGCGCTTCGCGGTCCAGGACCATCAACGGGTACAGGCCGATTGCGCTGTTGTTGATGAACACGCGGCCGTTCAGTTCAGCCACGTCGACCTTGCGTTCGGTTGCGCGGGCGATGAGCGACGCGGCTTCGTCGAGATCGGTTGGGATCGCGAGGTCGCGAGCGAAATGGTTGAGCGTGCCGAGCGGCAGGATGCCGAGCCTGGTCGCGCTGCCGGCGATCGCACCGGAGGCCGCGCTGATCGTGCCGTCGCCGCCGCCGACGATCAGCAACGGATCGCCACGCTCGACAATCGCTTTGCAGCGCGCCTCCATATCGCTGCCGTCGATCAGTTCGACGGCGGCCTCGACACCGGCGTGGCCGAGCGCCGCCTCGACCTTGGTCGCGATTTCCTGTTCGGCCGCCGCCGCGCCACCGCCGCGATTGATGAAGACGGTGGCGGGCCGGTTGGTCAGCTGGCCGGGCCGATGCGGAATGCCGCCAGCTTATTGCCGTCAAGGTCGCGGAAATAAGCGCCGTAAAACGCCTGGTCGCCTTCGTCACCGCGCAATCCCGGTGGGCCTTCGCAGCTGCCGCCGAGTTCGATCGCCTTGGCATAAA
>JBDSBX010000124.1:0-3326 GCA_039921365.1 Sphingomicrobium sp.
GCACCCGATGCAGTCGATGCGATCGCGGTCTCCGCCGAGGCGATTCCTTTGCTGCTCCAGGACTGAACTCGCAGCCTAGATCCATCCTCGCCGCTTGAAGTACCACAGGGGCAGCACCGCGCTCGCCAGCATCAGGCACAGCGCCAACGTATAGCCGTGCAGCCATTTGAGCTCGGGCATATATTCGAAGTTCATGCCATAAATGCCCGCCACCAGCGTCGGCGGCAGGAACACCAGCGCCGCCCAGGAAAACAGCTTCATCGCCGCATTCTGCTCGACGCTGATCAGCCCGAGCGAGGCGTCGAGAAGGAATGTCAGATTGTCCCCGAGGAAGCTCGAATGGTCGATCAGCGAACTGACATCGGTGCTCAGGATCGCCAAATGATTGCGCGCACCGGAGTTGGCCTCGTCATTCATTCGGCTTGATCCGGCGAGGAAGCCGAGCAGGCGATTGGTGCTGACCGCCGAGTAGCGAATTTTGGCGAGCAGCGTCTGGGCGCGGCCAATCCTGGTCAGCAACGCCGTCAGCTTGGCCGCCGGAATCCGCCGCGCATCCGTGTCCTTGCGGAAAATCTGGTTGGAGATCGATTCGATCTCGCTGCCGAGGCCCTCGAGTTCGTCCGCCAGCCGATCGATAATCGCATCGAGCAGCCGCACCATAACGGTCGAGGCGTCGCGCGCCAGCTCCGGCTCGCGGCGGACGTGATCGGAAAAAGCGAGGAGCGGCTTGGGCGTTCCATAGCGCACGGTGACCAGCCGCTCGCCGGTGAACACGAAGCTGATCGGCGTCGTCGTCGGCCGGCCATCGGCCACGCCGCTCAGCGCGCTCAGCGTCATGACCAAGGCGCCGTCGCGCTCGAACAGCCGGCTTGACGGTTCGATTTCAGCCATTTCTTCCTGGGTCGGCACGTTGAGCCCCATGAACCGCTCGACGAGCTGCTCTTCCTCGCGCGTCGGCTCTTCCAGGTCGATCCATGTCGCTCCGGGCGGAATCCCGCCATGGCCGGGATCGACGATACTCCCGTCGCAATCGAGTCCGTAGGTGCGCAGCATGGCGGCTGTGTCGTTCGAACCGCGCCGCTTTGCAAGCCGCCCGGCTCTGCTAAGCCTGTCGCCATGACCATCCGTTCCCGCACCGGGCTTGCCGCATTTGCCACGATGATCGCCACCCTTGCTATCCTGCTGGCGATGGGTCGGCCGCCGATCTGCACGTGTGGGACGATCGCGCTGTGGGAACCGAGCGCGCTCAGCCCGCGGACCAGCCAGATGCTTGCCGACTGGTACAGCCAGAGCCATCTCGTCCACGGCTTCCTTTTCTATGCGTTCCTGTGGCTGGTGGCCCGCCGCTGGCCGGTCGAGCGCTGGTCGCTTTGTTCGTCGAGATCGCGTGGGAGATCGTCGAGAATACGCCGCTGATCATCGATCGTTACCGGGAGGCGACGACGGCCATCGGCTACACCGGCGACAGCGTCATCAACTCCTTGTCCGACATTGCGATGATGGCGGTGGGCTTCCTCGCCGCGCGCCGCCTGCCTCTGTGGGCCGCGCTCGCCACCGTCCTAATGCTCGAGCTGGTCCCACTGTTCGTCATCCGCGACAATCTAACCCTGAACGTGTGGATGCTGCTCGCCCCCAGCGACGCGATCCGCGCCTGGCAATCGGGCGGGTGACGACCGGCACTATTCGCGCCGCCAAACATTGATACCCGGAACCATCCGGAGACCGCCCCGTGAAGCGTATTGCAATGGCCCTGGGCCTGATCACCATCGCCGCCACCCCGGCCCACGCCGGTGAGCTGTTTGGCGGCGTCTACATCCACGACATCAAGTCGCCGCTGAGCATCAGCAACGTTGAAGACGGCGCCGACTTGGCGCTCGGCTGGCGCGGCGAGCGGATCGGCAGGACGCCCCTCCAACCTTATGTTTTCGGCGCGCTCAACACCTCGGGTGAGACCAGCTATGCGGCCGCCGGCATTTCGGCCAAGTTTGGCGACAAGTTCTACGTCCGCCCCGGTCTTGGCATTGCCATCCACAATGGCTCGGCCGGCAAGTTCCAGCGCCCCGACCGGATCGCGTTCGGCAGCCGCATCCTGTTCGAGCCGGAGCTTGGCGTCGGCGCCCAGATCAACGACCGCGTCAGCATCGAGGCGAGCTGGGTCCATATGAGCCACGCCCAATTGTTTGGCCGCCAGAACCCCGGCATCGACAATGTCGGCATGCGGGTCAATTTCAAGCTCTAGTGAGGCGCTCGGCGAACTTCGCTATAGGCAGCGAGTCAATTGTGCCGGCACCCCGCGATCGAGGCTGAACGGGCCCAGCGCCGTTCCGTCCTCGAGCACCACGCCAAGCGTGATGTGATCCTTGACGATTGTGCCGGCATAGGTCGCCCGGACGCTGGTGAAAATCTGACCGACGCGGATCGGCCCGCCTTGGCCGGGCCGGTGCGTTCCGGTCGCGGTAAAGCTGCCGTCGGCCGCCGGGATCACCGGTGAATCGACGGTCCCCGACGCGCAATCATATTCCAGCCGACCGAGCCCGCCTTCAAGGATCAGGCCAATGTGCGGCCCGCCCCATGTGCCGCTGGCATTGGTCGGTGTCAGCGCCATCGACGCGCAGCCCGAAAGCCCGGCCGCGACGGCGATCAGGACCGGCCAGGCTCGCATTACTTCCGCCGCAACATCTGGAGATGCCGGCGCTCGATCGGCGCCGCGTTCCGCGCGACACTCTGCAAGGTCGGACTCTCGCCGCGGGCGGCAAAGTCGCTGTGCAACTTCCAGGCGGCTTGATGCACCGCGATCTGCTGGCGGCTGAAGGTCGCGTCGAAATTGCCGCTCGCCGACAATTCGTCGAACAGCGCCTGATGCGCCGGGAGCATGGTCGCCGTCGGCAGCAGGTTGAGCCTGCGCCCGGCGAACGACAATTGCGCCGAGGTCCCTTGGTGATTGGCGATCATGACCCGCGCGAAGTCGCGGATGTGCGGGGTTGGGGTGCGGGTCAGGGCCAGTTCGGCCGAGCGGATTTCATAAAGATCGATCGACGATGCGGTGGCCATGTAATCGGCCGGAAACAGCGGCCGGATGACGACCGGCAGGCGCGCCTGGCCGGTGCGAACCCGCGGCCCTTCCCGGGGCGCCTCGCTCGAGGCACATCCGGTCACCGCCAGCGCACAAAGCCCGGTCAGCATCAGCCCAAGGCGCATCATAAATTCCTTCATTTGCCAACCATCTGTTCCGGCCGAACGACGCGGTCGAACGTCGCTTCGTCGACCAGCCCCAGTTCCAGCCCCGCCTCTTTCAGCGTCAGCCCCTGCTGATGCGCATGCTTGGC
>JBDSBX010000125.1:0-2852 GCA_039921365.1 Sphingomicrobium sp.
AGCGGCGGCGAATTGTCGCCGGGCGCCACCTCGGCTAACAGGCCGGCACTCTTGTCGTCGGGAAGATCCATGAACATCCTGCTGTTGGGTTCCGGTGGCCGCGAAGATGCGCTCGCCTGGCGCTTGAGGCAATCGCCAAGCTGCGAAGTCCTGGTCGCCGCGCCGGGCAATCCCGGCATCGCACGCTGGGCGGCATGTGTCGCGATTGACCCGATCGACGATGCAGCGGTGATCGCGCTGGCGCGGGACCGCTCGATCGACCTGGTGGTGATCGGCCCCGAGGCGCCGCTGGTCGGCGGGGTCGGCGATGCTTTGCGAATTGCCGGTTTTGCAGTGTTCGGGCCCAATGCGGCGGCCGCCCGGCTGGAAGGCTCGAAAGGCTTTACCAAGGATCTGTGCCGGGCGAACGGCATTCCGACCGCGAATTATGCGCGCGTAGCAACGGTCGCCGAGGCTCTGGCCGCGCTCCAGACGTTCGGTGCGCCGGTGGTGATCAAGGCCGATGGGCTAGCGGCTGGCAAGGGTGTCACGGTGGCCATGAGCATGGCCGAAGCCAAGGCGGCAGTCGCCGCCGCGGGTGACGGGCCGATGGTCATCGAGGCGTTCCTCGACGGCGAGGAAGCGAGCCTGTTCGCATTAGTCGACGGTGAGACCGCGGTGTCGCTCGCCTCGGCCCAAGACCACAAGCGGGTCGGCGAAGGTGACACTGGCCCGAACACCGGCGGCATGGGAGCCTACAGCCCGGCGCCGGTGCTAACGCCCGAGCTGGAACGCCAGGCGATGGACGAGATTGTTCGCCCGACAGCCAAAGCGATGGCCGCCGCCGGCACGCCGTTTTCGGGCGTGCTCTACGCGGGACTGATGCTGACCCGGGAAGGCCCCAAGCTGATCGAATATAACGTCCGCTTCGGGGATCCCGAATGCGAAGCGATCATGCCTCTGATCGAGGGCGATTTCGCGGAGCTTTTGCGAACGGTGGCGACTGGCCAGCTGAGCGAAATAGACCCGCCTCGGCTGTCCAGCGACCATGCGGTGACCGTTGTTGTCGCGGCGCGCGGCTATCCGGCCAGCCCGACCAGCGGCGGCGCGATCGGCGCGATCGAGATGGCCGAGCGGGTCGACGGTGTGACCGTATTCCATGCCGGCACCTCGTCCGGCGATGGTGGGCTGATCGCCAGCGGCGGCCGTGTGCTGGCGGTCACCGGGGTCGCCGAGACGTTCGCCAAAGCCCGCGCGCGCGCCTATCGCGGAGTCGACGCGATCGACTTTGCCGACGGATTCCATCGTCGGGACATCGGTTGGCGCGAGCTGGAGCGGGCAACGTGAACCCGCTGTGGGACTATTTCTGGCCGATCTTCGCGGCTGGAATCATCATAGGCTCTGTGGCCGGCCACCTCGCCTTTCGGCAATTGCGGGTCGGCCGCCGCGATCGGCTGGCCGGGGAAGCGGCGCTGGTCCGCGAATGGCGGCGAACTCGCGAAATCTACTTTGGCGGAGGGGCCATAGCGGCGATTGCAGCGGCGGCGCTATGGAGCGGGCCGCTGGGCGGGGCCGACCGGCTGACTTCGCGGATCGAGACGCCTGCCAGGGCAACACTCGACCATCTCGAAATGAGCCAGGTCAGCGCCCATCTCGAACACCGCCCGCTGCGGCGGCGGCTGGTCCTGACGGGTCGGGCGGATGAATTCCAGCGCGGCCAGCTGATCCAGATCCTCGATGACGTCCGCGGCGTTGCCGGCGTCCGCTGGGCGACACCCCCACCTCACTCCGACGGAGCGAAATGATGCCCTTGGTCGTGGAAGTGTTCGGGGTCGCGTTGGCCGGCTTTATCGCCGGCCTGATCCTCGCCTATCTGGTCGAGCTTCGGCGCCGGGCAAGCTCCGAGCGGAGATGGTGATGGGCGAACTGTTTCGAGATAATCTTGGCGTAATCCTGGTTGCGGTCGTCGTCCTGGCGATCCTTGCGTTCCTCCTATTGAAGCCGCGGCAGCGCATCCGCCTGACCGACAGCGCGCCGTTGCGGCCGCACATGACGGCCAAGCGCGACAAGCCGAGCGGCCTCGCTCACGAAGCAGTGACGGTCACCAATCGGGTCATCGGTGCGCCGGTGAGTCGGCAAGTGCCAGGCGGAGCCGAGGCGGATGATTTCCTGCGATTGAAAGGCGTCGGCCCTCGTCTGTCGGAACTGATCCACGCCCGCGGCTTCACGCGGTTCGAACAGCTGGCGCACCTGACCTCGCACGAGGTCGATCGGCTCGACAAGCAATTGGGGCCCTTCGCCGGTCGCATCAAGCGCGATCAGATCGTCGAACAATCTGCCTTTCTGGCACGCGGTGACGTCGATGGCTTCGAGGAGCATTTCGGCAAGCTCTAACCGGCTTTAGCCGACACTTTCTTCCTTCGCCGATCGCGGCTTCGCCTTGGTTCGCGAGGCGATCAGTTTGTCGATTTTGCGGCCATCCATGTCGATGATTTCGAACGACCAACCGTCATGCTTGAAACTCTCCCCCGTCACAGGAAGATGCTTGAGCACCGACAATGCAAACCCGGCGACGGTCGAGAAATCGCGCTCGACCGGCAGCCGCATGCCCAGCCGATCGCTCAAGATGTCGGCACTCGCCGCGCCCGACAGCAGCCAGCTGCCATCGTCGCGTTCGATGATCGGCGGATCCTCACCGTCATCGACATCGTGAGCGAAGGCGCCGGCCAGCGCCGCAAGCAGGCTGCCGGGCGTCACGATCCCGTCGAAATGGCCGTATTCGTCATGCACCAGGGCGAGCGGCACATCGGCGCGCCGCAGAACCGCAAGCGCGTCCATGGCATCCATCAGATCGGGGATCACCGGCGCCTCGC
>JBDSBX010000126.1:0-4954 GCA_039921365.1 Sphingomicrobium sp.
GATGCACGACCTCGAGGACCTGTCCAACCGGCTGCTGCGGATCGTCTCGGGGCGGATGGGCACGGCGGCGCAGACCGGCCTGACCCGCGACACGATCCTGATCGCGCGCAACCTCGGCCCGGCCGAGTTGCTCGAATACGACCGCCGGCGGCTCAAGGGCGTGCTGCTTGAGGAAGGCTCGCTGACCGCGCACATGACGATCGTCGCCCGCGCGATGGGGGTCCCGGTCGTCGGCCGGCTGCAGGATATCCGGCACAGCGTCAACGAGCGCGAGACCATCCTGGTCGATGGCGACAATGGCAGCGTCATCGTTCGCCCCAACCGGCAGCTGACGTCGGGCTTCGATCATCGGATGGCATTGAGCCAGAAGCGCCGCGCGCAATATGCGACGATCCGCCAGCTGCCCGCCTCGACCTTGGATGGCATGCCCGTCAGCGTCATGGTCAACGCCGGGCTGGCCGAAGACGCCGCTTCCCTTGAGCTGACGGGCGGCGACGGCATTGGCTTGTTCCGCACCGAATTCCAGTTCCTCGTTTCCGCGACCCTCCCCGGCCGCGAACGCCAGCAGCGCCTTTACGCCAAGGTGCTGGAGTCCGCGGGCGACAAGCCGGTCACCTTCCGGACGCTGGATATCGGCGGCGACAAGGCGCTGCCCTATCTCGCCGACGCCAAGGATGAGGCCGAGAATCCGGCGATGGGCTGGCGCGCGCTGCGCCTGTCACTCGATCGCTCGACCCTGATGAAGGCCCAGGCACGGGCTTTGATCGAGGCCTCGGCCGGCCGCGTTCTGCGAGTGATGTTCCCAATGATCTCCGAGCCGTGGGAGTATGAAGAGGCGCGGGCGCTGATCGAAGAGCAGCTCGAATGGGCGCGCAAGTCGAAGCGCAAGCTTCCCTCGCGGGTCGAGTTTGGCGCCATGCTCGAAGTGCCGGCCCTCGCCGAAATGCTCGATCAATTGCTGCCGCGCATCGATTTCCTGTCGATCGGTACCAACGACCTCACCCAGTTCCTGTTCGCCGCCGACCGTGCCGACCCGCGCCTCGCCGAGCGCTACGACTGGCTGAGCCCGGCGATCCTGCGCTTCCTCAAGCGCGTCTTCGACGCCGGCCGCGAAGCCAACGTCCCGGTTCGGCTGTGCGGCGAAATGGGCGGCCGGCCGCTGGAGGCGATGGCCTTGATTGGCATCGGCGCGGAGAATTTCTCGATCACGCCGGCGGCGGTCGGTCCGATCAAGGCGATGGTCCGGTCGCTTGATGCGGGTGCGGTTCGCCAGCGGCTCGACCAATTGCTCAAGCGCCCGCCTCGAAACCTGCGCAAGGCGCTGACCGACTGGGCCAAGCGGCACTCGGTGGCAATCAGCTAGGTGAGCCTGTCACCGGCTGTTGACACTCCGCTTGCACCCTTCGAAGGTGACGGATGATGGCACGCAAAAAAGGGCAGGCAATGGTCGAACCGATCGACGAACCGGTAGGTGACCTGGCCGAGGCGGAAGTCGCCACCGTCGGTGAGCGCCTGCGCGTCGCACGCGAAGACAAGGGCCTGTCGCTCGAGGATGTCGCGGCGCAGACCCGGATCCCGCGGCGGCACCTCGAAAGCCTGGAAACCGGCGATTGGGAGCGGCTTCCGGCGCCGACCTACACCAACGGATTCGCCAAGAGCTATGCCTCGGTCGTCGGGCTCGACCGGGTCGAGATCGGCGACCAGCTGCGCGGCGAAATGGGCGGTCGTCGCCCGACCACTGCGGCCGAGGTGTTCGAGCCGGCCGATCCAGCGCGAACCATGCCCAAGTGGCTGGTATTCGGCGCGATCCTCGCCGTGGTGTTGCTCGTGGTCGTGATGAGCTGGCTCAACCAGCGATCGGTGCAAGGGACCGACGAAGCCGCGACTGATGTTGCCACGGCCGCAGCGCCTGCAGGGCCAGCGCTTCCTGTGGCCGCCGCGCCGACCGGACAAGGGGTGGTTGTGATCACCGCCAACGAGCAGGTCTGGCTCGAGGTCAAGGATGGCCGGACGACGCTGAAAGAAGGCACGCTAGAAGCCGGCCAGAGCTTCGAGGTTCCGGCCACAGCAACCGCCCCCGTGCTGATGACCGGCAAGCCCGAAGCCGTTCGCATATCGGTCGGGACCGCCGATGCACCGCCGGTCGGGCCCGCGGCCACGACCGTCCGCAACGTCAGCCTCCTTGGTCCAGATTTGATGCGCGGCCCGCAGACGAACTCCGCTGCGCCCGCTCCTGCCGCAACTCCCGGGCCAAGCACACCGCCAGCCGTGAACACTGCTGGCTGAGGGATTCATCGCCGCGAAAAGCTGCGATTGGGCAGGCTGCCGAAATTGATCGAAACTGGGAACAACTATGACCAAAGCACGGATCCGTTTGGCCCTTGCCGCCGCTGCACTGGTGACTGGGGTGACGCCCGCGCTGGCGCAGCGCGAGCAAGCGACGCCTGAGCAGCGCATCGAACGGCTCGAGCGGCAGCTGCGTCAGGCCCAGCGTCAGCTATTTCCCAAGGGACAACCCGCGGACACGGCCGCCTTTGCCGATGAGCCCGCGGCGACCCAATCGTCGTTTCGGACCCTCGACAGTCGTCTGAACGGGCTGGAGCGGCAACTGGCCGACGTCCTGCGCCAGTCGGAAGAGAACGGCCATCGGGCGACGGTGGTCGAGGCCGAGCTGGCGCGCTTGCGCTCCGACCAGGAACAGAGGCTTGGCGCGCTCGAACGGGCGGCAGCCGCGGCCGCCGCTGAAATCCCGGCGGCGACCTCGCTCCCAGCCCGACTCGAGCCGGTTGCCGACACCTCAAAGCTAAGCACCCCGCCGTCGGCCGGGCCGAAACCGACCCCCGTGGACGTGGTTACGGCAACGCCGGTCGATCCCGCCAACGACCCGGCCGAAATCGCCTACGATCAGGGTTTCCAACTGTGGAAGGTGGGCAGATATGACGAGGCGATCACCTCGCTGCGGGCGTTCAGCTCGGCTTACCCCAAGCATCGCCGAACGAGCTGGGCCAATAATCTCGCCGGCCGGTCCTTGCTCGACAAGGGCGAACCGCGCGCCGCGGCCGAGGCACTGCTGGCCAATTACCGCACCAATCCGAAAGGCGAGCGCGCCCCGGACAGCCTGTATTACCTCGGCCAGGCTCTGATGCAGCTCAACCAGCCAAGCCAGGCATGCAAGGCCTATTCCGAACTCGACGCAGTCTACGGCACGACACTGCGCGCGGAGTTGAAGCGCCTGCTCCCGGCCGCCAAAGCAGACGCGCGCTGTAGCTAGCTGCGATAATCCAAAGCCGTTCGGGCTGAGCCTGTCGAAGCCCTGCCCTTCCTTTGCTTCCGAGGGTAAGGCAGCCCTTCGACAGGCTCAGGGCGAACGGATGGTGGCAATTCAAATTCCAGATCCTGAACTCGTCAGCCGGTTCGCAATCAATCTTGACGGATTGGTCGAACTCGGCGCGAAGATCGGAGTCGCCGTGTCGGGCGGGCCGGACAGCCTGGCGCTGCTGTTGCTCGCCGCGGCGGGGCGCCCGAACCAAGTCGAGGCCGCAACCGTCGATCACGGTCTTCGGCCAGAGAGCGGCGCCGAGGCGGAGATGGTCGCGGGACTGTGCAAGCGGCTCGGCGTTACCCATGCCACGCTCAAGATCGACTGGCCAGCGACGCCGATGAGCAATCTCCAGGCGCGGTCCCGCGAAGCTCGCTATGCCTTGCTCGGCGACTGGGCCCTGGAGCGCGGGCTGACAGCGGTCGCCACCGCCCATCATCTCGACGACCAGGCCGAGACCCTGCTGATGCGGCTGGCCCGCGGGGCGGGCATTGGCGGGCTTGGCGCGACCCGCCTCCGCCGCCCGTTGATCGCCAGCGTCACGCTCGTCCGGCCGTTGCTTAGCTGGCGCAAGGCCGAGCTTGCGGCGCTGGTCGCGAGCGCCGGAGCCGAGGCGGTCGATGACCCGTCCAATCGCGACCCGCGCCACGACCGGGTGCGGATGCGCGAATGGCTCAAGCGCGCCGACTGGGCCGACCCCGAGCGGCTGGCGGCCAGCGCGACCTGGCTCAACGAGGCCGATGAGGCGCTCGACTGGGCGCTCGCGCCGTTAGCGGCAGCACGAATTCGCCGTGATGGGGCAACGCTCGTGGTCGACCCGTCCGCCATGCCGCGCGAACTCCAGCGCCGGCTGCTGCTCACCGCGTTCGCTGAGCTGGGCGCGACCAGACCCCGCGGTCCCGACCTCGCGCGGGCGCTTGAGACGTTGCGCAAGGGCGGCAAGACGACGCTCGCCGGACTCAAGCTCGAAGGCGGCCCGACCTGGCGTTTGCGCGCCGCCCCGCCGCGCCGCTGAGGCTCGTTCACCGGCTCCTAAGCATTGCATTGTTATTGAGCCTCGAAGGCCTATTTTAGGGAAACGGCCATCTCGGCCGGCGCGAGAGACGATGATGAACGAGAAGAAGCCCGCCAATCCGTGGACCAAGAGCCTGCTGATCTGGGTCGGCGTGCTGTTCGGCCTGGTGCTGTTCGTGCAGATGATCGAAGGCCCGCGCGCCGCTGCCAGCCAGCCGATCCCTTACTCGGAATTCGTTCGCCAGGTTGACGCCGGCAGCGTGCGTTCGGTGACAACTTCGACCAATTCGACCGGCAACCAAATCATCACCGGCAAGCTCGCCAGCGGCGAAGCCTTCCGCACGCTTGCTCCCGCCGATGCCCAGGTGACCGAGCGGCTGCTCAAGGGCGGCGTGCAGATCCAGGCCAAGGAAGCCGAGCAATCCTCGTTCTGGCTGATCCTGCTCTACCAGTCGCTGCCGTTCCTGCTGATCCTTGGCATCAGCTTCTTCGTCATGCGCCAGATGCAGAAGAACGCCGGTTCGGGCGCGATGGGTTTCGGCAAGAGCCGCGCCCGCATGCTCACGCAAAAGGAAGGCCGGGTGACCTTCGCCGACGTTGCCGGCATCGACGAGGCCCGCG
>JBDSBX010000127.1:0-3438 GCA_039921365.1 Sphingomicrobium sp.
GCACTCGGCTCGGGCGTGGGCTATCCCGCGGCCGAAGAGAAGAAATACGCCAAGCTGTCCGAGGAACTCACGGCCGAGGTCGAGAGCGTCCAGTTTCACGCCTCGAAGATCGAGTATCTCGTCGACCAGCTCTACTCGTACAACCGCCGATTGACTGCTCTCGGCGGCCAGATGCTGCGCCTCGCCGAGCGCCACCGAGTCCCCCGCCGCGCCTTCCTCGAAAGCTATATGGGCAGCGAATTGCACGACAGCTGGCTCGCCCGCGCCGCCAGGATCGACAAGAAGTTCGCCGCCTTCGCCATCGCCGAGGCCGACAGCGTCGAGCGCGTCCGCGGCGAGATCGGCGAGATCGCCCAGGCGACCGGCATGGCGCTTGGCGAGTTCCGCCGCATCGTCAACCAGGTCCAGAAGGCCGAGCGCGAAGCCCGCATCGCCAAGAAGGAAATGGTCGAGGCCAACCTCCGCTTGGTTATCTCGATCGCCAAGAAATACACCAACCGCGGCCTGCAGTTCCTCGACTTGATCCAGGAAGGCAATATCGGGCTGATGAAGGCGGTCGACAAGTTCGAGTACCGCCGCGGCTACAAATTCTCGACCTACGCGACGTGGTGGATCCGCCAGGCGATCACCCGCAGCATTGCGGATCAAGCAAGAACCATCCGCATCCCGGTCCATATGATCGAGACGATCAACAAGCTCGTCCGCACAAGCCGTCAGTTCCTCCACGAAAGCGGCCGCGAGCCGACTCCCGAGGAGCTTGCCGAGCGCCTGTCGATGCCGCTCGAAAAAGTCCGCAAGGTGATGAAAATCGCCAAGGAGCCGATCAGCCTCGAAACGCCGATCGGGGACGAGGAAGACAGTCACCTCGGCGACTTCATTGAGGACAAGAACGCTGTCATCCCGGTCGACGCCGCGATCCAGTCGAACCTCAAGGAAACCGTCACCCGAGTGCTGGCGTCGCTAACCCCCCGCGAAGAACGAGTCCTCCGCATGCGCTTCGGCATCGGCATGAATACCGATCACACGCTCGAGGAAGTCGGCCAGCAGTTCAGCGTCACCCGCGAGCGCATCCGCCAGATCGAGGCGAAGGCCCTGCGCAAATTGAAGCACCCGTCGCGCTCGCGGAAGATGCGCAGCTTCCTCGACCAGTAACCCCGAATTCGCCTCAACAGGGAGGTCAGTCGCGTTGCCTGCATCCGATTCACAAGAGCCGCGCTGGGGCTCCGAGCATCTGCGCCTGGCGGTCAAGGCGGCGTGCGTTGCCTTGTGGTCATGGAATGTCGACGACAACAGCTTCCGCATGGACCGGCGGGCGTTTGAGCTGTGGCATATCCCGCAGGCCGACGAAGTCGCCTTCGAGGACCTGTCCGCGCACATCCACCCGGCCGACCGCGACCGGGTCCGCGCCGCGTTCATTGCCACCCGCTCGGTCGCCGGCTCGTACGAGATCGATTTCCGGATCATCGTCGACGAGGACATCCGCTGGATTTCGGCCCGCGGCCAGGGCGCCGACGCCGGCATCCACAACCGCGAGATGTTCGGCGTGTTCCTCGACGTCACCGGCCGCAAGCAGGCCGAGGAAGGCAGCGAATTGCTCGCCGGCGAGATGAGCCACCGCGTCAAGAACCTCCTCGCCATCGCCTCCGGCCTGACCAATTTGACCTCGCGCTCGGCGAAATCGGTCGAGGAAATGGCGCGGGAGCTGACTCAGCGGCTGACCTCGCTCGGCCGCGCCCACGACCTCGTCCGCCCGCTCCCCGGTCAGCAGGGCAAAGCGGCGCTGCTCGGCGATTTGATCGCGGTGCTGTTGGCGCCTTACGACGATGATGGGGCATTCTCCGGCCGCATCCGCGTCGCCGTGCCCCGCATGGGCGTTGGCGAGGATACGGCGACGACGCTGGCGATGGTCGTCCACGAACTGGCGACCAACTCGGTCAAGCACGGCGCTCTGTCGGCTGAGGCCGGCACGCTCGATATTTCCAGCCGCTCCGACGAAACCGACCTCTACGTCATCTGGGCGGAGACCGGCGGCCCGGAGATCACGGAAACCCCGAACATGGGCGGTTACGGCAGTCGCCTGATCGAGCGCAGCGTCGCCGGCCGGTTCCGCGGCAGCCTTGAATACGACTGGCAAGCAACCGGCCTCGTCGCCACCCTGCGGATGCGCAAGGACCGCCTGGCGGCGTGACCCAAACAAAAGGGGCAGGAGCGTTAGCCCCTGCCCCGTTCATTTATACGATCGCTCTGCCGGCCCTGCGCCGCGGGTCTACTCAGAGCGAAGCCAGGCTTACTGCTTCACCGCCGCATATTTCATCGTCGAGCCCTGCAGCTTGTTCTCGGACACGGCGTTGAGCTTGCCGCCGCTGGCGGTGTAGGTCGTCACGTTGACGACTTTGCCGCCGCGCATCGAGGTCTCGCGGATGCTGTTGGGGGCGAGCCGCTCGACCGAGGTGGTGGTGCCGCCGGTGTCGCCCTTGACCGCCACCGCCGGCCCGCCGAACTTGGCTTCGTAGCTGGTTCCGCTGGGCGAACTCATCCGCACCGTATCGCCTTCGGTCGCGAAGCTGAAGGTCAGCCCTTCGTCCGAGACATTGTCATACTTCTCGGTCTTCCAGGACCCCGAAATGACATGCGCTCCGGCCGGCGCGTCAGCGACCCGCACCTCGGTCCCCTTGCCGGTCACCGGCGGCGCGTTGAGCACCGACGTGTCCTTGAACTCGAAGGTCAGCCGCTTGCCGTCCGGCGCCGCGGTGATCGTCGTCTCGCCGATTACCCTGTCGCCCTTGCGGCTGACGGTCTTGACGGTCTTGTCGTCGACCATCGTCACCGACATGCTGTCGTAATAGGGGCGATCGGCGACCGCGTGGAAGGCGCCGTCGGCCTTCACGGTCAGCGGCGGCACGCAAGTGCTGCAGGCGTAGGTCCCGTCCTTGAGTAAATAGACGCTCGGCTTCTCGTCGATCTGGACCGATGCGAGATCGGCCTTCCACGTCCCGTCGATCGTGTCCGCGGTCGCGGCGTCGGCGGCGGGCCCTTGATCGGCGGCTTCTTGCTGCTTGCAGGCAGGCACGGCGCACAGCACCAAAGCGGCGCCCATCGCGGTCCTCATTCTATTCATTGCTATCCCCATCAACAGACCCGCCAAGCGCCACGAGCGGCGATTGTCGCGGTTCGCAATTGCCGCGCTTGTCATTGATCGCACGGCGAAATTGCCGGAACGCTAGAGAACACGCCCGGCCGCGCGCGTCAATCCAGCCGAGAATACAGTGGGTTCAAAGGTAAGGCGGCACCACGATTCCGGAATCCTGGTGCCGCCTGCCAAAAAATAGGGGCAGGAGCTTCAGCCCCTGCCCCTTCCTGTTCACGCGCTTCGAGTTACGCGGTCGTGTCCATCCGCGAGCGGCTGGCGTTGTGGCCGCCGTTGCGCATCAGGATCTC
>JBDSBX010000128.1:0-6776 GCA_039921365.1 Sphingomicrobium sp.
GACGCGGGCGATTTCCTGCTGCTGCGGGGTCAGCTTGGCTTCGAGCCCGGAGAACCAGTTGAGCGCCTCGGCGACGCTGCGGCGGGTGGAGAGCGAGATGTCCTCGCCGGCGATCTTGATGCTGAGCGGCTCGGCGCGGAGGCGGGCGCCGCCGCACGTCTCGCACGGGTGGCTCGACTGATAGCGGGACAATTCCTCGCGCATCCACGCGCTCTCGGTGGCGAGCATGCGGCGGTTGAGGTTGCCGATGACGCCCTCGAACGGCTTGTTGACTTCGTACGACTTGCGGCCGTCGACGAAGCGCAGGGTGACCGGGCGGCCCTGGGTGCCGTGGAGGATGACGCGGTGGGCTTCCTCGGGAATGTCGGCCCAGGGGGTGGCGAGGTCGAAATCATAAGCGCGGGCGAGCGAGCTAAGCACCTGCATGTAGTATGGCGAGGGCGGCTGGGACTTGGCCCAGGGGACCACCGCGCCCTTGGCGATCGACAGCGAGTGGTTGGGGACGACGAGGTCCTCGTCGAAGATGAGCTTTTCGCCGAGGCCGTCGCACGCCGGGCAGGCGCCCTGCGGTGCGTTGAAGCTGAAAAGCCGCGGCTCGATCTCGGCGATGGTGAAGCCGGACACCGGGCAGGCGAATTTCTCGGAAAAGGTGATGCGGCCGGCGGCGGTGTAGTCGAGCTTCATTCCGCTGCGCCCAGTGACCCCATCTCCGTTCGTGTCGAGCGAAGTCGAGACACGTCCCTCGACACGCTCGGGACGAACGGAATTGGGGTCGCCGGCCACATCCGCAGGGTCGAGGTACGCCAGCCCCTCCGCCAGCTTGAGTGCGGTCTCGAAGCTGTCGGCGAGGCGGGCTTCGATGCCGGGGCGGATGACGATGCGGTCGACGACGACCTCGAGGTCGTGGACGAATTTCTTGTCGAGCGCGGGGGCGGCGTCGATGTCGTAAAACTCGCCGTCGATGCGGACCCGGGTGAAGCCGGCCTTCTGCCACTCGGCGAGCTCCTTGCGATACTCACCCTTGCGGCCGCGGACGACCGGCGCGAGGAGGTAATGGCGCGAGCCTTCGGGCAGGGTCATCGTCCGGTCGACCATTTGCGACACAGTCTGGGCGCTGATCGGCAGGCCGGTGGCCGGGGAATAGGGAATGCCGACGCGCGCCCACAGCAGCCGCATGTAATCGTAGATCTCGGTCACCGTCGCGACCGTCGAGCGCGGGTTGCGGGAAGTGGTCTTCTGCTCGATCGAGATCGCCGGCGACAGGCCGTCGATATGCTCGACGTCGGGCTTCTGCATCATCTCGAGGAACTGGCGGGCGTAGGCCGACAGGCTCTCGACGTACCGCCGCTGGCCTTCGGCGTAGATGGTGTCGAAGGCGAGGCTCGACTTGCCCGAGCCCGACAGGCCGGTGATGACCGTCAGGCTCTCGCGCGGGATCTCGACGTTGACGCCCTTGAGGTTGTGCTCGCGCGCGCCACGAACGGAGATATGGGTCAGCATAAGGGCGTTTTGTTCCAGATATGTTCTGATTACGCAAGGGTCGCGCGAAGGTCAACGCGAAGCTTCGAGATGGGTGTCCGGGCAGCCAGGTGCAAGCGTTGATCGACGGGGGCTGGACGCTTGTCGATGAGCTGTGGATATAAGCGGCGGTGCGGCCTTCGTGGCGCGGCAAGCGAATCAATTCAATAGGTTGGGGAAGACACATGACCATTTCGACCAGTTTCGGCGGCGTCCGCCGGTTGGCAATCCTGCTCGCCGCGTCGAGCGCCTTGGTAGCAATTCCGGCGGTGCCGGTCGGGGCGCAGGAGATGGCCGCGGGGTCAACCGCGACTGTCGCGCCGAGCAACGTCGGACCGGTGCGCTTCGGCACCTGGGGCGTCGACATCGCGACGCGCGATTTGTCGGTCAAGCCGGGCGATGATTTCCAGCGCTACGCCAGCGGCACCTGGCTGGCGGCCAACGCCATCCCCGCCGACAAGTCGCAGAATGGTGTCGGCTCGGAATTGAACGACCGCAACCAGGAGCAATTGCGGTCGATTATCACCAGTGCGCCAAAGGCCAGCCAGTTGGGCGCGCTTTACGCGAGCTATTTGGACGAGCCGCGGCTCGAGGCGCTCGACCTGGCGCCGCTCAAGTCCGACCTCGACCGGGTCGCCGCGATCCGCACCAAGGCTGCGTTCGCGCGCTTCATGGCGAGCACGCTGGCGGATTTCGGCGGGACCTTGTTCGGCCCGGGGATCGGCCCCGATCCCGCCAATCCCAAGCTCAACACCCTCTATCTGGCAACGTCGGGGATGGGCTTGCCCGACCGCGATTACTATCTGCTTCCCAAGTATCAGGTTCAGCGCGACGCCTATCGCGCGTACATCGAGCGCACGCTGGCGATGACCGGGACACCGACGCCGGGCGCGGCCGCCGACCGCATTCTCGCCTTCGAGACCGCGATTGCCCGGCTGTCATGGGCGCGGGCCGACCTCAGGAATATCGACAAGGTCAATAATCCGATGACGCTGGCCGAGCTGAAGGCCTACGCGCCCGGATTCGACTGGACCACTTACCTGACCGCAGCGCAGATCGATGCCAACCACATGATCGTCGGCGACAATACTGCGGCCAAGGCGCTGGCGGCGCTGTACGCCAGCACGCCGCTCGAGACGCTTAAGTTGTGGCAGCGGTTCAAGGTCACCGGACAGGCCGCGCCCTTTCTGTCGAAGCGGTTCGTCGACAGCCAGTTCGAATTCGCCAAGGTCCTGACCGGCACCAAGGCGCTGCGCCCGCGCTGGCGGCGCGGCATCGACCAGGTCGACGGCCGGCTCGGCGAAGTGCTCGGCGCGACTTATGTCGAGCGCTATTTTCCGCAGCGCTCCAAGGCGCTGATGGAGGAGCTGGTCGTCAATCTGAAGAAAGCGGCCGCGGTCCGGATCCAGGGCAACAGCTGGATGGGCGCGGCGACCAAGCAGGCGGCGCTGACCAAGCTAGGCAAGATGGACGTGATGGTCGGCTATCCGGACAAGTTCCGCGACTATTCGAAGCTGGTGATGAAGCCCGGCGACCTGCTCGGCAACGTCAAGCGCAGCAATGCCTTCGAGTGGGCGTATCAGCTCGACGACCTCGGCAAGCCGGTCGACCGCAAGAAGTGGGGGATGAGCCCGGCGACGGTCAACGCCTACAACGGCGGGCTCGAGAACAAGATCGTATTCCCGGCGGGGATCCTCCAGCCGCCGTTCTTCGACCCCGACGCCGACCTTGCCGTCAATTACGGATCGATTGGCGCGATCATCGGCCACGAGATCATGCACGGCTTCGACGACCAGGGCCGCAAGATCGACGAGACCGGCGCGGTCCGCGACTGGTGGACGCCGGCCGATGCCGAGCGCTTCAAGGCGCTGACTTCGACCCTTGGCCAGCAATATTCATCCTACGAAGCGGCGCCGGGGGTGTTCATCAACGGCGAATTCACGATGGGCGAGAATATCGGCGACATGTCCGGTCTCGAAGTGTCGTACGAGGCCTATAAGATGGCGCTCGGCGTCAAGGCGGCGCCGATCATCGACGGCCTGACTGGCGACCAGCGCTTCTTCCTCGCCTTCGCCCAGGCGTGGCGCGGCAACCAGCGCGACGATGCGATCAAGACCCAGGTCGCGTCGGACCCCCACAGCCCGCGGCGCTTCCGGGTGATCGGGCCGGTGCGCAACCTCGACGCCTGGTACCAGGCGTTCAAGGTCGGCCCGGATTCCAAATATTACCTAGCGCCCGAGAAGCGCGTCCGGATCTGGTAGTTAAGCCAGGTCGCCAAGCGCGAATTCCGCTATCGCTTCATAGTGCGGGCCGTGGCGGGAGAGGTGGCTTTCATAGAGGGTGAAGCCGGTCACGGCGAACGGCGGTGAGGCGAGGGCGCGGTTGCGCGCGAGGAACGGCGGCGCGGCGGCGGCGCTCGACCGGTTGAAACGGGCGAGGGTGATGTGCGGGTGGAAGGCGCGGCGCTCGGGCTCGAGGCCGGCGGCGACGCAGGCGCGCTCGACCTTGGCGGCGAGCGCCGCGATGGACTCCACGGGCTGGACGCCGGCCCATAATGCACCGCGGCTGCGCTGTTCGGATAGGCCGACGCCGCCAACACTGAGCTCGAATGGGTCGGAGCGAATGCGGCTGAGGGCCAGCGCGATGTCGTCGGCTAGCGGCCGCTCGACTTCACCGATGAAGCGCAGGGTGAGGTGCAGTTGCTCGTCGTCGACCCAGCGCAGCTCGGGTGAATCCGCCATCGCGTCGATCAGGTGATCGCGGATGGCCTCGGGCGGGCGAATGGCGACGAACAGGCGGAGCATAAGTAGGCTTTAACGCCATGTCCGCAACGGGCGGAAAGCGGATGTTCTCAACAGCGTTCCGTCTGCTACCATGGCCCTTGCGATCCCTGGTCTATCGAGGGGTCTGGATGAAACGTTCGATACGCTTCGTCGCCGCTTGCACGGCGCTGGCGATGGGCGGCTCATCCCCGGCGCAATCGCCTGCGGAGAGCCCAATCGGCAACTGGAATCTCGAGCGTTCGCCCGCGCAGTGCGTCATTTCGCGCCAATACGGCCCGAGCGAAGCACCGGTGACGCTTGGGTTCAAGGCGCCGCCGCTTGGCGATGCCGTCCAGATGGTCATCGTCCGGCCCGAGCGTCGGACCCGCGTCGAGCAAAACGCCGCGACGATTACGATCGGCACGCAGAACGTTGCGACGACCGCCTTGGCCTACCCCCTGGGTGACCGGCGGCGCCGGGCAGCGTACCTTGTGAACCTGACCGGCGAGGAGTCCGCCGACCTGCGTTTGGCGGGCGAAATCAAGGTCAAGGTGGGGGGTCCCATGAACCGGCGGTTCGAGCTTAGGCCAATGTCAGGCGCGTGGAACCAGCTGGACGATTGTCTCGAGCGTCTGCGGCAAACCTGGAACATCGGGGAGGGGAAGCTTGCTTCGCCGGCGCAACCGATCATCCCGCTGGGGCAGCTGTTCCACCCCGAGGACTATCCGATCAAAGTTGCGCTGGACGGTAAAAGCGGGACGACAGGTGTCATTCTGCTGATCGATGAAAGCGGCGCCGTGAAGGACTGCACCCTGGCCTCGACCAGCGGAGTGGCGGTGCTCGATTCTCGAACCTGCAGCATTATTTTGAGTGGCGGCAAGTTTGCGCCTGCGACTTTCGGCGACGGCAAGCCGGCGAAAAGCGCCTACCGGCGGCGGATCGGATGGCGGCTGGTCGAATAGGTGATTCGCCCTGCGATTGCTTGCGGATGGCCTCCGGCGGGCGAGGGGCGACGGCAAACGGTGCCTTTGCGCTGTCCCATATGAGGACCGCAGGCGCCGATGTCGTGTTTCGCTTGAAGTCCGCTCGGGCATCCACGATATATCTGCGGTGTGAAGGGCCTTTCGCCCAACGCAAAGGAGATGAAATGGAGAACCAGTTCGACCCGCGTCAGCCGGCGCTGAACACCGCGACCGTCGGCGTTGCGCGCGCCGCCCGCGATGTGGGCCTGCGGTCCTACATGCTGTCGGTTTACAATTACATGGCTTCGGGGGTGCTACTGACCGGCATCGTCGCGATGCTGTTCGCGAACTCTGGAATGGCCGCCCAAGTCATGGCGACGCCGCTTCGCTGGCTGATCGTACTGGCGCCGCTGGCGTTCGTGATGGTCATGAGCTTCGGCATGAACCGCCTGTCGACGGGGACGCTGCAGGCTCTGTTCTGGTCGTTCGCAGTGGCCATGGGCCTGTCGATGTCGACGATCTTCCTGGTCTATACTGGCACCTCGATCGCGCAGACCTTCTTCGCGGTCTCGGCGGGCTTCGCCGGGCTTAGCCTGTGGGGCTACACTACCAAGAAGGATTTGAGCGGCTTCGGCACGTTCCTCATCATGGGCGTGGTCGGGCTGCTGGTGGCGATGGTCGTCAACATTTTCCTGCGCTCACCGGCGATGATGATGGCGATCAGCGCGATCGGCGTGCTGCTGTTCGCCGGCCTGACCGCCTATGACACGCAGAAGATCAAGAGCATGTACGAGCATGTCCGTGGCACCGACATGATGGGCAAGGTCGTGATCATGGGGGCTCTCAACCTCTACCTCGACTTCATCAACATGTTCACGTTCCTGCTCAGCTTCATGGGCGACCGCCGTTAATCGGCGACGACCATTTCGACAAAAAGGAAGGGCCGGCGGAGCGATCCGCCGGCCCTTTGCTTGTGGGTGTTAGACGCGGCGTTTAGTCGGTCATGCTCGCCGGCACCTTGCCGCCATTCGCGGCGAGCTGGCGCATGACTTCCTTGTGGAGCCAGATGTTCATCTCGGCGCTCCCGTCCTTGGTCCCTGAATAGCCTAGCTCGGTGGCGAGCTCCTCGCGGTTGTCGAGGCTCGAATCGATGTCGAGCAATTTCAACAAATCGACGATCGAAGTCTTGTAGTTGAGGTCCGGATTGCCCTTGGACGCGGCAATATTGGTGAGGACCTGTTCGACGTCAACTTGTTGCTCAATCGTTGGCGCCGGCTGCCCTTGGGCAACTTCCCCTCCGGCCGGAATTTCCTGGGGCGCGGTTGCGGTCTTATGCCCGAATATCGCATCCTTGATTCGACTGAAAATACTCATTGAAGCTCTCCTTGGTTGATCCGCCCCCCGGCGCTCAGCGACCCAGAAACTTGCCTGCCGCCCCAATCAGTTGCCCGAGAATATCCCCTTGGTTGGGCGATTGCGAACCGCCGGCGTCCGTTGCCGGCTGGCCACCGAGAATCCCGCCCAGCGCGCCGCC
>JBDSBX010000129.1:0-12689 GCA_039921365.1 Sphingomicrobium sp.
TGGCGACGATCGGCGCCGGTTCGGTCGAGGAGCTGTTCCGCGATGTGCCGCAAGCGGCGCGGCTGACGGCCACCATCGAGGGCTTGCCCAACCATGCGTCGGAGCTCGCGGTCGAGCGGCAGCTGACCGCGCTGGCGCGAAAAAACCTCGTCGCCGGCGAAGTCCCCTTCTTCCTCGGCTGCGGCGCTTATCGCCACCATGTCCCGGCGAGCGTCGATCATATCATCCAGCGCGGTGAGTTCCTGACCAGCTACACGCCTTACCAGCCGGAGATCGCGCAAGGCACGCTGCAGGTCTTGTTCGAATTCCAGACCCAGGTCGCGCGGCTAGTCGGGTGCGAGGTCGCCAATGCCTCGATGTACGACGGCTCGACCGCTTGCTGGGAAGCGATCGGCATGGCCAGGCGGATCACGCGGCGGACCAAAGCGATCCTGTCGTCGGGCCTGCACCCGCATTATGTCAGCGTTGCCCGGACCATGGCGCGGTTTACCGGCGATGTGCTGGACATCGCGCTGCCCGAGCTAATTGCCGCGACCGACGCCGAGCGGTTGATCGCCAGCATCGACGGCGAAACAAGCGCGGTCGTCGTGCAATATCCCGACATCCTCGGCCGCATCACCGACCTCGCCCCGATCGCTGCGGCGGCCCACGCTGCGGGGGCCTTGCTGATTGCCGTGGTCACCGAGCCGGTCGCGCTCGGGCTGATCAAATCCCCGGGCGAGATGGGCGCCGACATCGTCGTCGGCGAAGGCCAGTCGATCGGCGTCGGGCTGCAGTTCGGCGGGCCCTATGTTGGCTTGTTCGCGTGCCGCGAGAAGCATGTCCGGCAAATGCCCGGCCGCCTCGCCGGGGAAACGGTGGACGCGGCAGGCAAGCGCGGCTTCGTGCTGACACTGTCGACCCGCGAGCAGCATATTCGGCGCGAAAAAGCGACCTCGAACATCTGCACCAACTCGGGGCTCTGCGCGCTGGCCTTTTCGGTTCATCTCAGCTTGCTCGGCGAAAAGGGGCTGCGGCAACTGGCCGAGATCAATCATGCGCGCGCGGTCCGCGCCGCGGAACGGCTGTCGGCCATCCCGGGCGTCAGCCTGGTCAACGAGGATTTCTTCAACGAATTCACGCTGCAACTGCCGATCGCGGCGCGGCCGGCGGTGCGGGACCTGGCGGATCGTGGTATCCTCGGCGGGGTTTCGCTCGGGCGGCTCTATCCAGGCGCCGATGACCTGGAGAATGGGCTCGTCGTCGCGGTCACCGAAACGGTCACGGATGAGGACGTCGACGCGTTCGCAGCCGCCCTGAAGGAGCTCGTCCGATGACCGTCAACCCGTCCGGATGGCGGCCAGAGGCGCCGCTTGCCGAGCAGGGCACGAGCTCAACCGTCACCGGGAACCGCGGCCTGATGCTCGAGGAGCCGTTGCTGTTCGAGATGAACAATGGCGAAACGACCGGCGTCGATTTCGATTCTGCTCCGGCGCAGGGACGCAAGATTGCCAACCTGGCCCGCACGGAGGCCATCGGACTTCCCGGCCTGAGCGAACCCGAAGCGGTGCGTCATTATACGCGGCTGAGCCGCCAGAATTATGCGATCGACCTCGGGCTGTTCCCGCTCGGCTCGTGCACCATGAAGCACAATCCGCGCCTCAACGAGAAGGTCGCCCGACTGCCCGGCTTTGCCGACATTCACCCGTTGCAGCCGACCGACACGGTCCAGGGCGCGCTGGAGCTGATCGAACTGGTCGGCCACTGGTTGATTAGCTTGACCGGGATGCACTCGGTGGCGATGAGCCCCAAGGCAGGCGCCCACGGCGAGCTGTGCGGATTGCTGGCGGTCCGCGCCGCGCTCGAAGCCCGCGGCGACGCCCGCCAAGTGGTCCTGGTCCCCGAGAGCGCGCACGGCACCAACCCGGCGACCGCCGCCTTTGCCGGCTATCGCGTCGAGAGCATCCCGGCCAACGCCGCGGGCCGGGTCGACCTCGCCGCGTTGAAAGCCAGGCTTGGGTCTGACGTTGCGGCGCTGATGATCACCAATCCCAACACCTGCGGCTTGTTCGAACCGGACATGATCGCGATTTCGGAGGCCGTTCACGCCGCGGGTGCCCTGGTTTACTGCGACGGCGCGAATTTCAACGCGATCGTCGGCAAGGTTCGCCCCGGCGATCTCGGCATTGATGCGATGCACATCAATTTGCACAAGACATTCTCGACCCCGCACGGTGGCGGCGGTCCTGGATCGGGGCCAGTGGTGCTGTCGGAAGTGCTGACGCCGTTCGCGCCGTTGCCGTTCGTCGAACAGCAGGATGGCCGCTTTGTCCTGGTCGAGGAAGAAACCGCGGGCGAGCATCACGGCCAGAGCTTCGGGCGAATGGTCGCTTTCCATGGCCAGATGGGGATGTTCACGCGCGCCGCGGCCTACATGCTGAGCCACGGCGCCGACGGCCTGCGCCAGGTCGCGGAAGACGCGGTGCTCAACGCCAATTACGTCCTTCGCAGCCTGGAGGGCGTCCTCGACGCGCCGTTTGGGGCCAGCGGGCCGTGCATGCACGAGGCGATCTTTTCGGACCGTGGCTTTGCCGACGGCTTCAGCACCATCGATCTCGCCAAGGCACTGATCGACGAGGGCTTCCACCCGATGACCATGTATTTCCCGCTTGTCGTGCATGGCGCGATGCTGGTCGAACCGACCGAAACCGAGTCCAAGGCAGCCCTCGACCAGTTCATCGTCGCGATGCGTTCGATCGCCGCCCGGGCGAAGGCGGGGGACCAGAGCTTGAAGGCCGCGCCGATCTTCGCACCCCGGCGGCGGCTCGATGAAACGCTTGCGGCGCGTCGGCCGATCCTCACCTATCGCGCCGCCGAGCCGGAGCAGGCGGCCGAATAGCGTGGGTAATCGCCGCTTCTACGAAGCGCCAGTGGGCACCGCAGCCTGCCGCTCGGCCCCCGCGGCCTTGCGCAACCGCGAGCCGATTGCCGAGGTGATGGCTGACTGGCTGCCGGACAGCGGGCTGGTGCTCGAAATCGCCAGCGGAACCGGCGAACATGCGGCGTTCTTCGCCGCTCGTTTCCAATCGCTCGAATGGCAGCCGAGCGACGTCCACGCCGATGCGCTCGCTTCGATCGCCGCGTGGCGTCAGGCGGTCGGCTTGCCGAACTTTCGCGCGCCGATCGTCATCGATGCCAGCGAACCCGCCTGGCCGATCGATCGCGCCGACGCGGTGCTGAGCATCAACATGGTCCACATCAGCCCGTGGCAGGCCGCTCTCGGTCTGCTTGACGGTGCGCGGAGACTTTTGCCGCCGGACGGGCCGCTGATCCTCTACGGTCCATGGCTCCGCGAGGGCATTACCGTGGAGCCCAGCAACTTGGCGTTCGATGCCGACCTTAAGCGCCGCGACCCGCGCTGGGGCCTGCGCCGGGTCGAAGACTTCGCGGATGAAGCCACGACCCGCGGCTTCGACTTGCGGGAAATGCGTGAAATGCCCGCTAACAATCTGATGCTCCTGCTGCGCCGTACGCACGGACGGCGTTAAACAGAGTTTTACTATCGTCCTTTAGGTTGGCGTAATGGACGAGAGTAACAGCCCTCAGAACCGGCAATCGCGCCGCTCGAACGTACTCCTTGCGGCGTCGATCGAAGCGATGGGTGCGGTCATCACTGTAAAGCTGCGCAATCTGTCGGTCGAAGGCGCGCTGATCGAGGGAGCAGGCCTACCGGTCGAAGGCTCGGAGGTCTTATTTCGCCGCAACGATCTGAGCGTCAGCAGCCGCGTTGCGTGGGTTCACGGGAATCACGCCGGGGTCGCGTTCCGGGAGCCGATTCCGCAGGAAGAAGTGCTACGCAACATCCCCGGCCCGAGATACCGCGCGCCGCCGAACTTCCGGCGCGATGGTCTGGCGGTGCGCAAGATGTCTGTCGACGAGCTTCGTCTGGTCGAAAGCTGGGCGTGGACGCCGTCGCGCAATACGCTGGGCGAATAGCCGCCTGCTTCAGCTAAGCCGTAGCGCGCAGGCGCTCGCGCTGCTCGTGGAGCCAGCCGACCAGCATCGGCAGGGGCAGAACCTTGTTCAGCGTTACGCCGAAGCAGCCTACGTTATGCCAGCGGACGACGCCAGCGAAGGGCGGCAATCCGGGCAGGGTCACAACGACATCCCCGCCGACGACGAAGGTTCGCTGGCTGGCGATCTTGATTCCGCCCTGGGACACATCGAGCGCGTCAACACGGTGAACATCCGCGCCGTCGCGAACCCAGGCGACGCAGCCGACTTCGATGCGCGGCATCCGCGGCCGGGGTCCCTCCATCGATAAGGCCAGAAGCGCGACGACATCGACCAATTCGTCGAACTCGATGCCGACCGTGTCGCCATTGACCCAGCTTGTCGTGCCGGCGACGGAATCGCCGCATTTGAGTTCGACCGAGACGCGGGTTCCGGCGGGAATCATGCAATAGGATTTGATCAGCATTCCGCCGGCCGACATATTCTTGATCAGGCACAACTCGCGATGCCCATCGACGATCACCGAGCCCACCCGGAAGAGCGTGAGAGTCCGGCTGCTATCGCGCCGATCGGCAGTTTCTAGAGGGGGAGCATCGCCCAGCGAATAGAGCGTCGTTTCGATGGGCTTGTCTTCCACGGCTCATCTTCCCCGCACGCGTGTTGCTGATGTCGCGATGGCTACCGGGCAAGGCGTTACCAGTTCGTTGGATTTCCAACCGAATTGAACGCATGCGTTGAACAGCTTCGTCGACCGGCGTATCGTCGGGACGAGGGGATCGAGTGATGAAAATGACTCAAAGTGCCAAATTCCTGATCGCATTCGCATTGGCCGCGCCCGCCGCGGCGGAGCCGGCGATCACGGTAGTGGATGCCGTCCAGGCCCCGGTGGACGTCGATCGAACCACCACCACCCAGGACATTGCCTTCAAACTCGATCGCAGCGACCGGATGACGGTTCCCGTTCGGCTCGGCGGGAAGGGGCCGTACCGCTTCCTGGTCGACACTGGTGCCGACCGCACCGCGGTCTCGACTGCCATTGCAGCGCAATTGGGACTGGTCGACGGCCCGATAGCGACGCTCCACAGCATCACCGGCACGTCGCCAGTCCGAACCGCAAACATCCCTAGCTTGGAAATCAGCCCCACTCGCACCCGCAGCGTTGAAGCGCCGTTGCTCGAGGCCGCCTACATGGGTGCCGACGGCATCCTTGGCGTTGATTCCTTGCGGTCGCAAAGGGTGATGTTCGACTTTCGGTCGCGAATCATCTCGATCGTCCCTTCGGCACAGAGGCAGGAACGCGACGAAGAGGGCACCATCGTTGTGCGCGGCAATCTTCGGCGCGGGCACCTGATCGTCACCAAAGCCAAGGTCAACGGCCTGCCGATGACGGTGATTCTTGATACGGGCTCGGAAATTAGCCTGGGTAATCCGGCACTTCGGGCGAAGCTCGAAGCGCGCAGGAAACTCGGGCCAGGGGAGCGTATCGCGATGACCTCGGTCACTGGTCAGAAGTTGCTCGGTGATGCTTTCCGCATGAAGAGCGTCAAGATTGGCGACGTCGAGATGAAGGACCTTATCATCTTGTTCGCGGATGCCGCGATCTTTCGCACCCTCGACATGGAAACCAGGCCGGCCGTGCTGCTCGGCATGAATGCGATGCAGGCCTTCAACAAGATCTCGATCGACTTCGCTCGCAAGCAACTGCGCCTGGTGGTTCCGCAGCAAAGCAGCATCGATGGCTGGCGGATGGCCTCCCGCTAGCGGGCGAGGAGCGACTGAGTCCGCTTGAATGCCGCTTCCTCGGCGGCGCGGAAGGCGCTTCGCCCGCGCGGCGGGTCCTCTGCCAGGCCGGTGACGAAAAATGCGACGCCAACGCCGCGGGAACGGTCGAGCCAAATGCCCGATCGCAAGCCGTAAGCGTCGCCGCCATGGCCAACGCGCACAATCTGGTCGCCAATCGGGTCATCGCTGCAACCGGCACGGCGCGTCGGGATTTGCTGGCTGGCAAGACCGTAGCTGCAATAAAAGCCATGGTCCGTGTCGCCGTTGCGGCCATCGAAACGCCACGCCGGAGCGAGCAATAGATCGACCGATTGCGGCCGCAGGATCCGAACGCCGTCGAGCATCCCGCCGTTGAGCAGCATCCTGCCGACCCGCGCCAGCCCGCGCGCCGAAATCCGCAGGCCGCCCTGCGGCGCGAACAGCGCCCCGTTGCCGCCGGCGCGCCATGACCCGAGATCGCAGCTGCCGTCAGCGGCGGCAGACACCGGGCAGTCCGGGCGATGTCCGCCGAGGTCGTCCTTCACCGGCTTGCCATCCTGGCTCAACATCACTGCGCGGGCGACCGCATCGTCGCTGCAGGTCGGCCAATTGTAACAGGCATCGAGTTTCATTGGTCCGAGCGCCTGGGCGCGCATCCAGCGGTCGAAACGTTCGCCAGTGACCCGCTCGACGATCGATGCGACAATCGGGAAGTTCATGTTGGCGTAAGTGAAATATTTCGCGCCCGGGCCGTGGGCGACGTCCCATGACTCGGCGTCGGCCATAACCGTCCGCAGCGCGCCGCCGAGCGGGATTGCATATTGATCGTCATGATCCCGGACCGAACTGGTGTGCGACATCAGCATTCGCAGGCTGATCGGCCGGCCCGGGAACGTCGGGTTTCGCAAGCTCCAGCCGAGCCAAAGAGAGACGTCGCTATCGAGGTCCAGCTGACCCGCCTCGACGAGCTTCATCACGCCGATGGCGACGACGAGTTTGCTGACCGAGGCGACGCGCACCGGGTCGTCCAAGGTGACTGTACGGCCGTTTTTTGGGTCAGCGAACCCTTCAGCGAAACTGCCGATTTCGCCTTTGCGATCGAAAGCCACGCCTGCCTGAGCCACCGGCGCCTTGAGGGAACTGACGGTCGCACAGCTCGCCGTCAGCAACAGCAGGATCAGGCAGAGCCAACGCATTGGCGGAGCGTATCATAGCTTGGCAAAATCGCCGATCTGGCGGGCAAGCTCGCTCAGCGCAAAGCGCGGCCCCGGCATCAAGGGCAATTGCGTCAGGTGAATCCGCGCGGTGCCAAGCGGCGTCTCGGTTGGCTCGCGACAATCGAGATTGCCGACCAACTGGCGGTAGGCAGTCGCCGCCAGCCAGCGACTAACACCGTGGCGTTTGAGCCGCGCTTCGAGGTTGGTGTCCGCCAGGCTTCCGAACAAGGCGTCGGCAAGCAGCAGCGCTTGATCGGCCGCCCGCCCGGCGCCAAGGCTCTGCGAGACATCGTAGAGTCGCTCGATCTCCGCTGGGGGATAGCGCGCGAGCAAGCCGGCAAGGTCCGCGATCCACTTGAGCCGAAACCAGGCGCTGGCGGCACCGTGGACGCACAAATAAGCGAAGAGCGGGTCGCCAGCGAGCGTCGGCAGCGTAATGCCCGAACTGACCTCGACCAGTTGGCGTTGCGAATGCACGTCGATCGACGGAATCATCAAACGGTTGTCGGCCAGCCGCGTGTGCAGCTCGACGTGCAGTCCCGCCTCGCGGGTCCAGACCGATTCCTTGTTGCGAATGTGCCACCGGGCCAAGTTGGCTGTTCCGGGCGGAGTGACCATCCGGTAGCCGCGCGAGCGGAGCAAGTCGGCGGATTGGGCCAGCTGCTTAGGCCCGATGAGCAGATCGATATCCCAGCCCATCTTCAACTGCGGCCGACGGTAAGCGAGGGAGCCGATAGTCAGCCCTTTGACGAACAGCAAGTCCAGGCCCGCCTTGGCAAAGTCCGAGTGGAGATCGCGCGACTCGACGGCCATGCGAAGGTTCGCGGTGACGATCGACTCGGACTCGGTCGATAGTGCCAAGGCGTGCTCGGGCGGCACCTCGACTTGCGCCAAGCAAAAGCAATGCCAGACCAGTCCCTGCACCCGGTGGAAGCGGGCGTGGCGAACGAAGCGCCGCCAATCGATGGTCCTGCACATCTCGCCAATTTTCGGCCTTTCGCCGCTGGCGAAACCCGCTCGGCAACATTCGACCAGCAGCTGGAACTCAGCCGACGGCGCCTTCACGATAGGTTGCTTCGCTCGACATATTGGATGAAGCGCGCGGTGAGCAGGCCGCGGGGCACGGCGAATTCGCGCGTGAAAAATTTTTGCTGCTCGATCACATTTTCGTCTGGCCAGTCTTCGAGCGAGGCGCGCAGTCGTGGCAGGTCGATGGTCGCCGCAATGCGTTCATCGCCGGCAAGGCGGTCGAGTTCGGCGATGAAGTCCTTGCGGCGGCGCCCGATCCGCAAATACCAGTCGGCATCCCAGCGGCCGTTCAGGCGGTTGTTCCGCTGCTCTTCGGGCATGATGCCCTTGGCCATTTGCTTGGCCAGCCACCGCATCTGCCCGTCGCGCATGAACATTTCCACCGGAAGCCCGAAGCAAAATTCAACGAAAGGACGGTAAGCCATGGGGTCGCGCAACGCGATCCCGTACATTTGCTCGAAGGCCTGGTAGACTTCGGCCCCCTCGCCATCACCGTTCTTGAACAGCAGGCGCTGGGCGTGCCGGCGGCTCCAGGGTTGATAGCGCTCGATGACCATTCCGGACGCCTTGAGACGGCTTTCGGCGCCCGACGCGGCCCGATAGTCGCGCTTCAGGGGCTGCATGAGGTCGAGCAAAGCGCGGTCTTTGGGCTTCGCGAGCCGCCTGACAAGGCGCCACACCTGAGTGGGCAGCAAGGCCAGTACGGATCGCGCGAGTAAGCGCGAGATGAACGACCTTCCGTCATGCTTCAGGCCGGCCAGCGCTAGCCACAATTGGCGCCAGCGGCCGGTTAGGAGATATTCGACGAATCCCCAGTCACCTTTGTCGCTGAACGTGTAATTGCCCCATTCGGCGAGCAACAGCAGGTCGCAGCCCGCCTTCGAGGCTCCCGACAGGAGTCCGTGGAAGACATACATGTTGCACAGACCCGACGGGGCGCCGCCCATCAAATGGAAGAATTCGTTCCAACGATAGTCGTGCTCATAGCCTTCGTTGGCGGTGAAATGCGGTTCGAGCCCGGGGTGCATGGCGGCAAAGGCCTCGACGAACGGCCGTTCGTCGCCGACCATGCCCGGTTGCACGCGGCCGTCGAAACCAGCTTCAGGATGAAAGGTGAAGGTTGGCAGCCGCTGTCCTTTCGGCAGAGCCGCCAGCGCCCGCACTGCCACTTGGGGCGAGTCCAGCCCGCCGGACAGGGTCGTCCCCGGCTGGCGAAATCCGGACAGGCACGCCTGCACGCCTTCGGTGAGCAACTCATTGGCCCGCGCGATATACTCCGCATCGCTCGCCAGGCGCAGGTCGGGCGTATCGAATAGATCGTAGCACTTGCGCAGGACATGCGGCTTGCCTCGCTCCAGCTCCACGACCGAGCCCAGCGGCACGCGCAAGATGCCCACGAACCAGCTCGCCTCCAGGTCGCTGAAATTGATCAGCGCACTGTCCGCGACGCGGGTCTCGTTGAGGCGTTGTTCGATGCCCGCGGCAAACAGGGCCCGGGGAACGGACGCGGCTGCGGCCAGCTGCTCATTGTACGAATAAAACAGCGGCGGAGCGCGGAGCGGGCTTCGCGACAGACGCAGCCCAAAGCGCCCGGGCTCGGCGATCACCGCGCAATATTCGCCGATAATCCGGCGCTCCGCTTCGTCTCCCCATCGCTCCACGGCCAAGCCATAGAGCAGCCCGAGATTTCCAGCATCCGTGCCGAGTTCAGCAGCAATCGCCGCCGAATTGTCGAAATAACCGTGGAAGATCACCACTTGACCACTTGGCAGAATGGCAGGTCGCCATGCTCGACCTGAAGCCGCGGTGGACCGAAGCGGCCGGTAGGCAGCGTGCAGTCCGCCGAAACTGGCTACGCCCGAATGGCCGCCAATGCCCGAGCACAGCGAGGACCCAAGGCGTTCGGCAAGTCTGGAGTTTCGATCGGGCGCGACATCGGCCCAAGGCCAGGCGACGGCCAGCACCGCAGGCTCAGTTCGACGGGCTAGGATTCAGGGACAAATGCCTATTCAGCTTCAGTGATCACAAAGACTAGCTTTTAACGTTGCCCACGCTTTGAGCGAGTGGCGTTTGATTGCCCGCAACATCCTTGATCTCGCCAAGACGCGTGATTTGCGGCTTGTTCCACGCCTGACGCGGGGTGGTTTCGGTGGTCATGCCTTACTCCTGCAAACTCGGTTCGGCACATGCGAGTGCATGGCAAGACCTTATCAATGCTCAACTTGCTCGGGAGTTGCAATCGAATTGTCGCCGCTGGCAAGCCATTCGTTTCCCGGCCATTGATCATTCAAGCCGCAGGGTTTCGACCCACGGTCCGGGCAACTCACCGAGGATCATTGCCCCATCGGCTTCGACCCAGGCATGGAGCCCATCGGCATCCCGGAGCTTGGCAGGGCGAACAGCAAAGACGAGGGCGTGGGGAATCCCCTGGCGGCGAAGCATCCAGCTGAGGGCCATGGCTCGCGGCAGACACTTGGTTGCAAACGGAAGCAGCGCCGCGGCGCGGTCGACGTGCCCCGCCAATCGTCGCGGATCAGAGGAGCAGGCCTCGCTCTTGCGCCCGGGCGCCTTTACTGGACCAAGTCGTTCGCGCCATAGCCGGAAGGGAACCCAGGAAACGAGCAGCCGCGCCCGGCACAGGTCACCCATCGCCCGCGCCGTGCGCAGCTTGCGCCGCCAGGCGTCAGCCGCCGGCAAGGAGGCCTGTCTCCCGCAACCGAACCAGGAATTCGTCGATGTCGGCGTTGATCTCGCACTCGCTGCCGTCGAATTCAGCGTTCGCCGCGGCGGCGAGGGCATGGCGATCACGTCGGCCGTCGATCAGGCGCCAGGTCGCCGCCGCGGTCCCGGAGAGCGAGAAGAACTCGCCATTGTCGAGCCGCATGATGACGATTTCGTGATCGATATCGGCTTCGGTGAAGCGGTCGCGAAGCTTGGTGATTGCAGTCACGGTTGTTGTTCCTGATCCCATTCTGTCGCGACTTCGGTGATATATTGCTCGACCATGGCAACCCCCGCGGCAAAGCGCCCGACATCGTGCGGTCTGGCAAAGCGCGCCATGACGATCTGGCGGGCGAGCCGGCTCAAGTGAGCAAAACTGCCCGCGCGGTCGAATTGGCGGGCGGCGGCAAACAAATGAGCGGTTTGATGGTCGTCTTGCATCCTGACGAAACGCTCGGATCCGGTAATCGGCGTAATCTCCGGGCGCTCCCCGACTTCGAGGAAAATCAGCCGGGCCAGTGGGAGGGCAACGCCAACATCGCCCGCCTGGGGCGAGGCGTAGCACTTGTCCACCGTCCGCGAGACCTGTTTCTCGCGGGTTGCACCGGTCAGCTGTAGCGCGCCGGGTGTCAGCTTCATCCGCTTGTGGCCCGGAAGGCAAATGATCCGGTCCGGGTCGGACAGGTCGAGGACCAGCGTGTCGTCGCAAAACATTGGTAGCCCGCGGTCGCCGAGCGCAGCGACCAGCGTCGATTTTCCGGCCCCGGCCGGGCCGGTAAAGGCGAATACGTGCTCCTCGAGAGCGACCGCTGACGCATGGATTGGAAGCAGTCCGTTCAAGCTGGCGATCGCGGCGTAAACGGTGCCGTTCAGCCACAGCGCTTCTTCGCTGAGGTCGGCGTCGTGGCCGCGCTCGATGGTGATACCTTCGCCCAGCCGATAGTGGAAATAATGATCGCCTTCGCCGCGCAACAGGAATTCGTCGCCCAGGACCTGCCAAGAGGCCGGTCGCAGCGGATCCCCGGACAGGGATTTGGCGACCGGGCCGAACGCCACGCGCGTTTCGCGCACCATCACCCGTTCAGCGAGCGTCTTCACCGTAGGCGGGCCGGATGGGCGCGGATCAGTGGCGATGGAGCGATTGGGCACTGGGCTGGTCACTCGCGGCCTTTTGAAATGGTGAGCCCTGCTGGATTCGAACCAGCGACCTACTGATTAAAAGTCAGTTGCTCTACCAACTGAGCTAAGGGCCCCACAATATGTGACGCTTGCGCCGGTTAGCCGCGTGGCGCGCGGCGGGCAAGGCGGTGGGCGAGGTGGCGGGCAACAAGGCCGTCCCGGATTGGCCAATTGGGAGCGATAGCGGCCAGCGGCTCAAGCACGAAACTGCGTGTTTCCAGGGCGGGGTGGGGGACGGTGAGGGCGCGCGAGCGCCATTTGCCGCCGCTCCATGCGACCAGGTCGAGATCGAGCACTCGGCAGCCCCAGCGCCGGCCAGGGCGGCGGCCATATTCGCGCTCGATTGCCTTCAGTTTGCCCAGCATGGTTGGCGGATCAAAGGCGCTCTCGACCAGCGCGACCGCATTGGCGAATTCGCGCCCGGCGCCACCGTGGGCGGCGTTCAAAACGATCGGCGATGCATCGAACAGGCCAAAATCCTCGTCCAGCCGCGCGATCGCCGCCTCGACCACGCCGCCTGGGCGGCCGAAGCGGCCGTGCCGGCGGTTCGATCCACTGCCGATCGCATAGAGGTGCGTTGCGCCGCCCATGCGCGCTCGCCTAGGTCAGGGCCATGCGCCGCGCTAGCCCTGCCGACTTGTCGCCAATCCCGCGGGCCGAAACCCCGCGCGACTGTCCGCTGTGTCCGCGGCTGGTGCGGTTCCGCGAGGAATGCCGGGCCGAGCATCCCGATTGGTGGAACGCGCCGGTGCCGGCGTTCGGCGATGCGCATGCATGGCTGGCGATTGT
>JBDSBX010000130.1:0-5750 GCA_039921365.1 Sphingomicrobium sp.
AAATAGCTTTGGTCGCGGTGCGGGTCGGCCCCCTTGTGGAGCTCGGCGGCGCCGCCTTGGGCGACGCGGCGCACATAGTGGCCGGTGGCGAGGCAATCGGCGCCAAGCTCGCGCGCGAAGGCGATCAGGTCGGTGAACTTGACCCCCTGGTTGCACAATGAACACGGCACCGGCGTCCGGCCAAGCGCATATTGGTCAGCGAACCGGTCGATCACTCCGGTCCTGAAGCGGCTTTCATAATCGAGCACGTAATGGGCGATGCCGAGCCGATCGGCGACCGCCTTGGCATCGTAAATGTCCTGGCCGGCGCAGCACGAGCCCGACCGCTTGGCCGCTTCGCCATGATCGTAAAGCTGGAGCGTCACGCCGATCACTTGCGCACCGCTGCGGGCGGCGAGCACGGCGACGACCGAACTATCGACGCCGCCCGACATGGCAACGACGATGCGCGCCTGCGCCGCGGGGCGTCCAAGATCGAAGCTGACCGGCATGACCCCTCTTTACCCGAAGTTCACCCATGCCCGCTAGATGCGAGGAAGGATTGGCCAGTTCGGGCCGGGGAGAATCTTCAATTGTCACGTCTGGACGGCAATTTTTCAGCGGCCGGCGATGCTTCGTTAAGCACCGACGAGATCGTCGACCTGCTGAGCGCAAGCGGCCTGAACAGCCGTGAGCGCCAGGCGGCGATCGCTTGCTATTTGTCGGCCGGCGAAGGCTGGGATGAAGCTCTCAAATCGCTTGGCGGAGCGTTCGCCCCGCATGGCACCGGGGTCGCGGAAATTAAGCCAAATAAGCACGCCGTTAACCAGCGCACTTCAGAATATCTTCAATGGCAGGGGCTTAAGCCTGCTGACAGCGACAATGATTAAGCAGGTTTGATTCCAAATGCTCGAGAACCAGAAGTTTCGGCCCGCGCAGGTCATCGGCCCTCTCGGTGAGCCGCTGACGCTCAACAGCCTGCCGCCGCCCATGACCACGCGTTGGGTCGTGCGCCGAAAGGCCGAAGTGGTGGCAGCGGTGTCGGGCGGGCTGCTGACGGTCGATGAGGCATGCGAACGCTACTCCCTCAGCCTCGAAGAATTCACCAGCTGGCAGCGCGCCGTCGACCGCAGCGGCATGCCCGGCCTGCGAGTCACTCGGATCAAGCATTATCGGGATGTTTACGAGCGCCAGCAGCGTTATTGACGAATTCTCCGTTACGGATATCAACCGAACCGGAGTTTTCCACCGTTTTCGGCGTCAACTCTTAACCATATACTAGACATAGCCCTCGGATTCCGGAACAAGAACCGGGCATCACGCGTCTTGATGCCGGAAGGCCGCCGCGTCGCGATTGCGGTCACGAACAGGAGGGAACACTCATGGGTTTCATCATTTGGCTGATCGTCGGTGGTGTGGTTGGCTGGCTTGCCAGTCTGATTATGCGCACTGACGGGCAACAAGGCATCATTTTGAACATCGTCGTTGGTATTATCGGCGCCGTTATCGCCGGTCTCATTCTCGGCGGCGGCAACATCAACAACAGCGACCCGCTCGACGTTATGAACATTCTCTATTCGCTGTTGGGCGCAGTCGTTCTGCTGGCGGTGGTCAACCTGGTTCGCCGGGGCTCTGTCCGCTAGGTCAGCACATAATCACTGGTTACAAAGGCCGCGCGGCTTCCACCGCGCGGCCTTTTTCTTTGATCATTGCAATTCAAAGGTCATCGCCAGCGTCACTGACAGCTGCTGCTCGCCGGGATCGATCTTGGAGTCGGCGGCGCCAACCGCGCGGCCCTCGGCGCGCATCATCACCATCGGCTGCGGCCCGCTTTGCCCGCCGCCCTCGCTTACAGACAGCAGGCGGACGACGCGCATGCCGAGCGCGCGCGCGTACAACTCGGCCCGGGCGCGCCCGGCGGCAATGGCCTTGGCCCTGGCTTCGTCGAGCGCCGCTTCGGGCTTGTCGATCGTCAACGATGGGCCATTGATCTGGTTCGCGCCCTCGGCGACGAGAGCGTCGAGGATCCGCCCGGTGTTGCGGATATCGCGAAAGCGGACGCTGACCTGGTTGGAGGCGGTGTAGCCGGTCAACTGCGGCGGCTGGTTATCCTGGTAACGATATTCGGGGTTGAGGCTGATGCTCGAGGTCTGGACATCGCGATCGGCAATCCCGGCGCGCTTCAACGCCGCCCGCACGCGCTCCATTCGCGCGGCGTTCTCGGCGATCGCTTCGGTAGCGCTGGCCGAGCGGGTCATCACGCCCGCCGAGATAATCGCCACATCGGGAACGCGGGTAACTTCCCCGACCGCGCTGACGTCGAGGCGGGTGCCGGACATTGTCTGGACGATGGGCGTGGCAATCTGGGCCTGGGCCGCGGCCGGCACGACGGACGAGCCAAGGGCGAGGGCCGCCAGATAGGCATGTCTCATTGCTTATTTCCTCAGTGTTGCTCGAATGGGATGCGGGCCCTTCGCCCGCGCCCCATGGCTGTTCGCTGAACGGAGGTGAAACGACTTCGCCTCAGCGGCGGCGGGTGACGATCAGCCGGTAAACCAGCAGCAGGAGGATGGCGCCGATGACCGCGGCAACAAAACCGGCGCCGTCGCCGGGTTTGTACCAACCGACCGCGCGACCGAGGAAACCGGCGACGAGGGCACCGGCGATACCGAGCAGGATCGTGATGATGCAGCCGCCCGGATCACGGCCCGGCATGAGCAGCTTGGCGATCCCGCCAGCCAGGAGGCCGATGACGATCCAGCCGAGAATTCCGTAATTTTCCATCATCGCGCTTCCCCTTTAGTGGCGACCGCCCCACATTGACGGCGTCGAATCATTATCATGCGCCAACGCGCCTTCGCGGAGCAAGTGCCGCCGTTGGTAGAAAAAGCGTGGCAAAAGCGAGCCGGCCAGCCTGATGTTGCGGTCGGTGAGTTATTGCGATAATACAGCTGGGGCCGGGGGGAGTCCCCGCGGTTCGCGATCGGGGCAAGAGATTGAGCATGAATCGGGAAACTGAATTTCATTCGTCCGACACGCTGGTCGTCGTCGACGGCTCGCGCCGCAAGCGCATGATCATCATCGCTGCCGCCGTGACCGTTCTGGTGATCGCGGCGATCGCGCTGATGATGATGATGCGTTCCGGTAAGGAGGAGGCAGCAGCAGCAGCCGCCGCCAGCGGCAAGGGCCAGGTGCCGACGGTCACCGTCGTCGTCCCGGGTCGCAGCCAAGTTGCCCGGCTGGTGACCGCCAGCGGCGCCTTGGCCGCGCAACGCGATCAGCCGGTCGGCATTGCCGGCGAAGGCGGCTTGGTGACCCGAGTCCTCGTCGATGCCGGCAGCTGGGTCCGCCAGGGCCAGGTGCTGGCGACCGTCGATCGTTCGGTCCAAAGCCAGGAAGCGGCGCAGCTCGCCGCCCAGATCCAGGTTTCGCGGGCCGACGCCGCGCTCGCTGCGAACGAGCTTGAGCGCGCCCAGGCACTGGTCGCCCGGGGCTTCGTCTCCAAGGCCGACCTCGACCGCAAGCGGGCTGCCCGCGACTCGGCCGCGGCTCGGGTCCGCGTTGCCCAGGCTCAGTTCGGTGCGAGCCGCGCCCGCGTCGGGCGCCTCGACATCCGGGCGCCAGCCAGCGGCCTGATCCTCGCTCGGTCCATCGAAGTCGGCCAGGTCGTCGGGCCGGGTGCAGGCGCGCTGTTCCGCCTCGCCGCTGGCGGCGCCATGGAGATGCGAGCCCAGATTCCCCAGCAGGACATTGCCACGCTTCGGGTCGGAATGCCGGCGACCATCAGGCCGATCGGGCTGGACCGCAGCTTTACGGGCGCGGTGCGGCTGGTATCGCCAGTGATCGACCCGCAGTCGCGCCAGGGCGAAGTTCGGATCGCCGTCGCCTTTGACCCGGCGCTCCGACCGGGTGGCTTTGCCGAAGCGCGGATCAGCAGCGGCACGACGACCGCGCCGCTGCTCCCGCAAAGCGCAGTGCTGAGCGACGAAGGCGGCAATTACGTCTACGTCATCAATCGCGGGAACGAGGTTGAGCGGCGGCCCATCAAGATCGGTGCGGTCGACGATTCGGGTGTCACCATCGCCGAGGGACTGAGCGGCCAGGAAGCCGTCGTCCTGTCGGCCGGCCCGTTCCTCAACCCCGGGCAAAAGGTTTCGCCGAAGCGCCAGGCTGCGCCCTGACCCTTGGCAGTGAACAAAAGAGCTAGAGCCGCATGAATTTCCGCAACATCTCTTCGTGGTGCATCCGCAACCCGGTCTTCCCGATCGTCTTGTTCGTCGGGCTGATGCTGGCCGGCATGATCGCCTTCTCGCGGATGCAGGTCAACAACGCGCCGGATATCGACTTCCCGGCAGCCATCGTTTCGGTCTCGCAGCCCGGCGCGGCGCCCGACGAGATGGAGACTCAAGTCACTCAGCGAGTCGAATCCGCGATTCGCGGGATCGCCGGCGTCGATGAGATCAACAGCACGGTCAGCGAGGGTAACAGTTTTACCTTCGTGTCTTTCGAACTCGGCACGCCGACGGATCGGGCGGTCAACGACGTTCGCAACGCGGTTTCGCAGATCCGCGGCAGCCTGCCCGAAGGCATCGTCGAGCCACAGGTGACGCGTGTCGATGCCGAGGACGAACCGATCATGGTGATGTCCGCGCGAACCGTCGACATGACTCTCGAGCAACTCAGCTGGTACATCGACAACACGGTCGCCAAGCGGTTGCTGGGGGTCGTGGGGATTGCCAAGGTTGAGCGCGGCGGCGGCGTCGATCGGACGATCCGGGTGATCCTCGATCCGGCAGCGCTTCAGGCGCAGGGAATTACCGCCGCCCAGGTCAATCAGCAGCTTCGTGCAAGCAATATGAATGGCGCCGGCGGCCGCGCCGAAATCGCCGGTTCCGAGCAGTCGGTCCGCGTGCTCGGCAACGCTCCGGATGCCTACCAGCTTTCACAAACGCAGATTTCCTTGCCCGGTGGCCGTTTCGTCAGGCTGGTCGACCTTGGCGAGGTCAAGGACAGCAACTCCGAACAGCGCTCGATTACCAAGATGAATGGCCACCAGGTCGTCACCTTTTACGTCCAGCGGGCCAAGGGCTCGTCGGCCGTTACTGACTACGAGGCCGGGATGGCCGAGCTGAAGAAGCTCGAAAAGGAGAACCCCAAGGTTCGCTTCACCGAGATCGTCAACCGGATCGACTATACCAAGGCCCAGTATAATTCGGCGATGGAAGGACTGATCATCGGCGCGGTCCTCGCCGTGTTCGTCGTCTTCCTGTTCCTCCGGGACATCCGCGCGACACTGATCTCCGCGCTGGCGATCCCGCTGTCGGCGATCCCTGCCTTCGCCTTCATGAGCATGATGGGCATCACCATGAACTTCATGTCGACGATGGCCATGGGCTTGGTCGCCGGCGTCCTGGTCGATGACGCAATCGTCGAGATCGAAAACATCGTGCGCCACATGCGCATGGGCAAATCGGCCTATCAGGCGTCGCTCGACGCTGCCGACGAAATTGGACTGGCCGTTCTGGCGACCACAATGGCGATCGTCGCCGTGTTTTTGCCGGTCGCCCTGATGCCCGGCATCGCCGGCCAGTATTTCAAGGCGTTCGGCTTCACCATCGTCCTGTCGGTGATGATGAGCCTTCTCGTCGCGCGCATGATCACGCCGCTCGTCACCGCTTATTTCCTGCGCTCGCGCGGCGTCCAGCCGCATGCCGCATGGCGATGGATGGACGTCTATCTCAAGGTGCTCAACTGGAGCCTCGACACGTCCA
>JBDSBX010000131.1:0-3748 GCA_039921365.1 Sphingomicrobium sp.
CACGGCCGAGCCACAGCGCGCCAAGCACGACCGGTAGCGTCACCCAGCCCGCCTCAGGCGCGGCTCCTTGCACGACCCAATAGTTGATCGGTCCCAACGGCGAGGAAACGGGAAGCGGCACGGCCGCCACTGGCAAGGACGGCATCACCGCCCGCAACCCGGGCGCCAGCCACAGCGCATAAGCCGCCCGTGCGCCAAACGTCCGCGCAACCGGGCCGCGCACCAGCAGCACCACGCCGATCAGGATCGAAACCGCGATCGCCGTACCGGCCGCCCAGGCGATCATTTGCGCAAGCTCCGAACCAGCGCCTCGAGGTCGGCAAGATCGTCGGGGTCGATCTCGCGTTGCTCTGCTAGCTGCGCGACCAGGGGCGACACGCGGCCGCCGAACAATCGGTCGACCAGCCGATCGGCCTGACCCGCGGCGATGGTCTCCCGCTCGACCGCGGGCCGATAACTGAAACGACGACCCTCGCTTTCAGCCGACACCGCACCTTTGGCGAGCAGCCTTGACAGAAGTGTCTTGACCGTCGCCAGGCTCCAGCCACGAGTGGCCGGCACGCGGTCCGCGATATCGGTCGCGCCCAGCGGCGATTCTTCCCACAAAAGCTGCAGCAATTGCAGCTCTGCTTCGCTGATTTGGGGGGGGTTTTTCATACGACTACAATTGTAATCGTAAACTCAACGGCCAATGAACCGAAGCTAATCCCGCCCAATTGGCAGGTTAGCAGCGCAGCCGGATCGGACACTTTATCGCGCCCCTGGGCTGAACCGCGGTTTAACTCCCGTTCAGGCTTGACCAAGCGGCTCAGGCATTGACCAGAGGCCCGGTGACCGCGTCAGGAACCACGCCTCTACCTGCACTGCGGTCGACGGCGGCGGGATAGACCCGGCCGAACAGTGCATCCATGCTCCGCTGCCAGCTGAACTGGCGAGCTTCCTGAAACGCTTCCTCACGCATCGCGGCGCGATCGCCGTTCCACACGGCGAGGATATTTCTCGCCATCGCTTCGGTGTCGCCGACGGCGCCGAGACGGCCGACGCGATCGGTCACCCGATCGATCATCGCCCCGGCGGCAACCCCGACCACCGGGAGGCCGGACGCCTGCGCCTCGATAATCGACACTCCGAACGTCTCGTCGGCCATCGCCGAAACATAGACGTCCGAGCTGGCCAGCCAGCGAGCAAGTTCGGCGCGATCCTTGAGATAGCCCGGCGCGACGATCCGCGGATCGCCGATCGCCGCAATCTGTTCGCGCAACGGACCTTCGCCGATCAACACCAGCCGGGCGCCGAGCTCGGCCGGCAGCTGCCGGAAAGCGTCGACGACGACGTCCGGCTTTTTCTCGCCGTCGAGCCGGCCGACATAGATCAGCACCGGCTGGTGATCGCAAACCCCCAGTTTGGCGCGAAGCCCGGGATCGCGGCGCGAGGGACCGAAATCGCCGAGCTCCGCGCCAAGCCCGACAATGTCGACATCGGGCACCCCATAAGCGCGCAGTTTGGCCGCGCCGCCGTTTTCGCTGAGCGCAAAGACCGCGTCGAAACGGCGGTAGAGGTGGCCGCAGTAACGATAGCAGAGGCGCGATGCCGCCCCGGCAAGCGCATTGCCGATGAACTTGCGGAACGGCCGTTCGACATAGACGGTTGGAAAATCGGTCATATAGGCCGCGACTAAAGCGGTCTCGGGATAGCGCTTGCGATGGCCGAGCGCCGCCCACGGCAGGAAATAGGCGTCCTGGCACTCGATCAGGTCCGGCCGGAAGCGCTCGAGGGCGGCGCGGACCGCGCGGGTGCGCAGCAGCAACCGATAGTTGGGACTGCCGGGAACATGGGGCGAGGCAATCGTCACGGTGATCGCGCGGCCTTCGTCGATGATTTCGTCGCGCGCACCGGGGATCACCATCAGGTGGCGATGCGGGGTGTTGTCGAGAATGTGCTGGCGCTTGTGTAGCAGATAGGTGCGGATGCCACCGCCAACCTCCGACCAGCTCTGGGTGAGGTCGCAGAACAGCCGGGGCGCGCTCAGCGGGCCGAGCGAATTAGGGTCATCGCGGCTCATGCAGGTTCCAAACTCGACATGGCGGACAAAGTGCCATTTCCCGCTGCCAAGGCGCGAAACTGTCGGTATATTTTACGCTTGGCCACCTGGGCTTTTTTCCTTTACCGTCGAAAACGGCTGAAAACAGCCGTTTCAGCGAATTGGCACGGCCATTGCAGTATTGACGCCGTCCACTTTGGTTCCACGCCAAATGAGAGGGACGGTGAAGCAGTTCTCTGGTCCCGCACACCGTCCCTCTTTCATTTTGGCTATGGCGCTGCCTCACCGACCAATTGCTTCAATTCGCCGCTCTCGAACATCTCCATCATGATGTCCGACCCGCCGACGAATTCGCCCTTCACATAGAGCTGCGGTACGGTCGGCCAGTCGCTATACGCCTTGATGCCCTGCCGGATCTCGGGGTCCTGGAGCACGTCGACGGTCTCGAACGGCACGCCGAGATGATCGAGAATCGCCACCGCCCGGCTCGAAAAGCCGCATTGCGGAAACAAGGTCGTGCCCTTCATGAACAGTACGACATCGTCCTTGCCGACGATATTCGCGATCCGGTCTGTAACCTCACTCATTGATCATCTCCTGATGGCGCCGCGGTCGTCAGCTGCAGCGCATGTAATTCCACGCCCATACGCGTCCCCAGCGCCGCATAGACCTGCTGGTGCTGGCGGACCCGGTTCAACCCGGCGAAGCTCGCGCTGACCACTCGGGCCGCATAATGATCGCCGTCGCCGGCCAGATCGGTGATCGTCACCTCGGCATCCGGAATGGCATCCCGGATCAGCCGCTCGATATCCTGCGCCGCCATGGCCATCAGAGGTTGAGCTGGTCCATGATCTGGCGCCGCGCTTCGGCTTCCTTGTGGGCGAGCGCCTCGCGGATTGAAACTTCGTTGCTGTCGACCCCGGCGGCGGTCAGGTCGCCGAGCACTTTCCGGATCACATCCTCGTCGCCGGCTTCCTCGAAGTCGGCCCGGATGACGTCCTTGGCGTAAGCGTCGGCCTCGGCCTCGGACAGGCCCATCAGCCGCGCCGCCCAGCCGCCGAGCAGCCGGTTGCGCCGGGCAATCACCCGAAACTTCAGCTCCTCGTCATGCGAGTATTTGCTCTCGAAAGCGCGCTCGCGATCGTCGAATGTCGTCATGGAAGTCCTTTGTTTCAGCGGTCAGGCCGCAGATAGGGCGGCAGGTCGCCGGGCGCAACGCGCCTGCCTCCCGAAAGCCTGGCACTCGAGCGCTGCATGGCTTCAATAACGGCGACTCAGGTGGAATGCCGCCGAGTCGCGGTAACCCCGCTGTGCAACCGCGCTCAGGCCATCGCGAATGGCATTGGAGCCGGGGCCTTCCGAAGTGTGGCCGGCGCCGCCCAGGCGAACGGGCCCAAAAATCCCCGACGCGATGTCGAACCCAAGCCAGTATCGCGCATCGTCCTCATAAATGCGCGCCCGTGCCGCCTCGGCATCGCGGCGAGCAATGGCTGCACCGCTTCTCGCCTGCGGAGCATGCCGATTGCGGTCAAGCACGAACGAGATCGCGGTTTTGAAACCTTCCTGCTCGGGCGGTCCCAGCGATTGCAGGATCGCATCCTTGTTTGGACCCCATTCGGTCTGCCCCTCGGAAGCGCCCAGTGCGACATCGAAGCCAAAGCGGATCGGCCCTTGCGGCTGCCGCATCCGAAACTCCGCCAACAGCGG
>JBDSBX010000132.1:0-5803 GCA_039921365.1 Sphingomicrobium sp.
GCGTCCCGATCGTCGCCGACATCCATTTCCACTACAAGCGCGCGCTCGAAGCGGCCGACGCCGGCGCCGCCTGCCTGCGCATCAACCCGGGCAACATCGGCTCGGCCGAGCGGGTCAGGGAAGTCATTGCCGCCGCCCGCGCCAACGGCTGCGCGATCCGCATCGGCGTCAACGCCGGCAGCCTGGAACGACATCTTCTGGAGAAATACGCCGAGCCCTGCCCGGAGGCGCTGGTCGAGAGCGCGATGGACCATATCCGCATGCTCGAGGACCACGGCTTTCGCAACTATAAGGTCGCGGTCAAGGCGTCCGATCTGTTTCTCGCCGTCGCCGCTTACCAGCAGCTCGCCGACCAGGTCGATTGCCCGCTGCACCTCGGCATCACCGAGGCCGGCGGGCTGATCGGCGGCACGGTCAAGTCGGCGATTGGCATGGGCGCCTTGCTGTGGGCGGGGATCGGCGACACCATCCGTGTCTCGCTCTCGGCCGAGCCGGAGGAAGAAGTCCGCGTCGGCTACGAACTGCTCAAAAGCCTCGGCATCCGCAACCGCGGGGTCCGCGTCGTCTCCTGCCCGAGCTGCGCGCGCCAGGGGTTCGACGTCATCCGCACCGTCGAGGCACTCGAGGAACGGCTCAAGCACATCCGCACACCGATGTCGCTGTCGGTGCTCGGCTGCGTCGTCAATGGCCCGGGCGAGGCGCGCGAAACCGACATCGGCATCACCGGCGGCGGCAACGGCACCCACATGGTCTATCTGTCGGGAGTCACCGACCATCACATCCGCGATGAGGCGATGATCGACCACATCGTCCATCTCGTCGAGGCCAAGGCGGCCCAAATCGAAGCCGCCGCAATGGACCCAGTAACGCTCGACGCGGCCGAATAGGTTTAGGGTTTTTTCATTTGTTCGGCGCACCATCGCGCCATGGCCAAGCTGCTTCTCATTCTAATTCTGGGCGGAGCGCTCGCCGATCAGCTTGCCTCGGCAAACGCTGAGCCACCGCTGCTGATCGACGCTTCGGTGGCCGCCTCAACGCCGCCGCTGGAATCCACTTCCTGATCGCGGGCTGACTTCTGTCGGCATGACCGCTACCCGGCGGCGATGCGCCGCCTTCCCCACGACCCGCTGACCGTCTTTATTGTCGGAACCATCGGCATCGCCTTGTTCTCCGGGATGGACGCGGTGATGAAGGCGCTGGTGCTCGCGATCGGCACCTTTGCGACGATGTTCTGGCGCAATCTGGTTGGCGTCGGCCTGTCCGGGGCAATCTATCTCGGCCGGGGCGCACCGTGGCCGTCGCCACCGACGATGCGGCTGCACATCATTCGGGGCGCGCTGTCGACATTGATGGGATTCCTGTTCTTTTGGGGATTGGGCCGGGTGCCGCTCGCCCAGGCGATCGCGCTGGCTTTCATTGCGCCGTTGATCGCGCTCTACCTGGCGGCGGTCATGCTCAACGAAACGATTGGCGGCCGCACGCTTGGCGGCTCGCTGGTTGCCTTTGCCGGCGTTCTGGTGATTTTCTTCGGCCAGGCGCAGGCCGATCTGGGTCGCGAGGCGACCATCGGCAGCATCGCGATCCTCGTCTCCGCGATTTGCTACGCGTTCAATATCATTCTGATGCGGCGTCAGTCGCTCGCCGCCGGGCCGACCGAGATCGCCTTTTTCCAGAGCGTGACGGTGACGCTCATTCTCGCCGCCTTGATCCCGGTCGTCGGCGTGCCGCTGCCGACCGCTGCCGACTGGCCGTGGATCCTGTTCGCCGCCATTCTGGCGATCAGCTCTCTGTTGATCCTGTCCTGGGCCTACGCACGGGCCGAGGCGAGCTATCTCGCCGCTACCGAATATACGGCTTTCCTGTGGGCCGCCCTGCTCGGTTGGCTGGTTTTCCACGAACCGCTGTCGCCGTTTACGCTTGGGGGAGCGGCGATGATCGTCGCCGGCTGCATTCTCGCGGCCCGCAAGCCGGCCGACGCCAGCCCGAGCCTGGAAGCCGCCGCCTAGCTCGACCCAAGCACGTTGATGGTCAGCGCGAGTACGCCAAGGTTGAAGAAGAAAGCAGCGATGCAGTGAATGGTGACCACGCGCCGGATATGCGGAGAGGTCACCGCGACATCGGAAGTTTGCAACGCGACCCCGAGAGTGAAAGCGAAATAGGCGAAATCGGCGAGATCAGGCTCTTTGGTCCCGGGAAATGCGAGCCCGGCCGCATCTTTGCCGCCATCGATTCGAGAATAATAAAGATGAACGTAGTGCAGCGTGTAAATCGCGTTGCCGAAGGTCCAGACGATGACCAGCGTTACCGCGATCAGCAGTTTGTCGATCATGGGCAGTCCGTCGGGCGTTGCCAGCTGCGCGGTGATCGCGGCCAGGATCACCAGTGTCAGCAGGAAGCTAAGCGCCAGCAGCAGCCACCGGTTGGCGTCATTCTCGACGGCGGCCTGGCGCAGATCGGCAGTTCCGAGGCGAAACAAGGGGGCGCAGGTAGCCAGAAAGACCAAAGCGGCGAGGTCGAAGCCGGCGAGCAGGCCGCGTTCGACGCCAAGCCAGCCGATGCCGCCGCACCATCCCACGGCCAGCAGCCCGAGGAACAGCAGGAAGCGGATGGGCGCGATGCGATTGCCGATGCCCATGCGCTTTGCCATGGCGGCGCAAACTAGTGCGCAATCCGCGCTGGTCCAGCGAAAGGTTGGCGATGCCCTGGATGATCCTGATCGTCGGCGGCTTGCTCGAAGTCGGCTTCACGACTTTGCTGCGATTCGTCGATGGCTTCCGCAACGGCCCTTGGACGCTGGCTTTCCTGGTCTCGGTGGCGATTAGCATGGCCTTGCTCGAACTCGCCGCTCGCTCGATCCCGATGGGGACAGCTTATGCGGTGTGGGGCGGTATCGGCGCAATCGGCACGGTGACCGTCGGCATGCTGTGGTTTGGCGAGCCCGCGACGACGGTGCGAGTATTGCTGATCTTGCTGATTGTCGCTGCGATCGCCGGACTTCGTCTGACGGCCTAGCGCGCCGGACTCAAGTGCGGCGCAAGCTCCGGGCTTTCTTCGATCGAACGGTAGAACTTGGGCGCCGGGAACGCCCCGCCCGCCTGCTCAAAGGCATAGCCCAGCGACAGCAATCGGGCCTCGCTCCACTTGGGCCCGAGGAAGCTCAGGCCGACCGGCAGTCCCTTGACCATGCCCATTGGTACGGTGAGGTGCGGGTAGCCGGACACCGCGGCGAGCGAGCCCGCACCGCCGCCGGAAATCTGGTCGCCATTGACCACATCGATTTTCCACGACGGCGGCATGGTCGGCCCGACCAGCGCGTCGAGCCGATGCTCCTTGAGCAGCCGATCGATGCCGTTCGGACCGGCGGCTTGAAAGCTGTCGCGGCGGGCTTTGCGGTAAGCCGGGTCTCCGAGGCCCTTGGCTGCCTGTGCCTTGATGAACGTCTCTTGCCCGAACAGCGCGAGTTCCTGACTGGCGTGGGCATCATTGAACGCGATCACGTCGGCCAGCGACCGCACCGGAATCGCTGCCGGGCTGCCTTGGAGATAAGTCCCGAGATCGGCTTTCAGTTCGGTCAGAAGCACGCTGAGCTCCATCGCTCCGACCTTGTCGTCGTCGAAGCCCGGGACTTTGTCGATGTCGACCAGCGTCGCGCCGCGTTCGCGTAAGGTAGCGAGCGCGGTCGCGAGCGCCGCGTCGGTGCCGAAGCCGGTAGCGAACCGCATCACCCCGATGCGCTTGCCCCTGAGCGAATTGGCATCGAGCGACGCCGCATAATCGACCTTGCGCCGATCCGCCTCGGCGGTCGCGGGATCGGCCGGGTCGCTGCCGGCGATCACGGTCAACAGCTCGGCCGCCTCGCGAACCGTTGCGGTCATTGGCCCCGGCGTATCCTGGCTGCGGCTGATCGGGACGATGTGGGTGCGGCTGACCAGGCCAACGGTCGGCTTCAGCCCGACGATGCCATTGACCGCCGCCGGGCAGGTCACCGAGCCATCGGTTTCGGTGCCGATCGCCATTCGCACGAGGCCCGCCGCGACGGCGGCGCCGCTACCACTTGAAGACCCGCACGGGTTGCGATCCAGGGCGTAGGGGTTGCGCGTCTGGCCGCCGACCGCGCTCCAGCCCGAGATTGAATTGTTCGAGCGGATATTGGCCCATTCGCTGAGATTGGTCTTGCCGAGGATCACCGCTCCCGCCCTGCGCAGCCGAGTGACCAGCGGCGCGTCGCGGTTGGTGACGTTGTTGGCCAGGGCCAGGCTGCCGGCGGTCGTCGGCAGCGCGCCCGCGGTCTCGATGTTGTCCTTGAGCAGGATCGGCCGGCCGAACAGCGGCCCCGGAGTGCGCGACATCCAGTCGAGCCGGCGCGCCTGGTCTAGAGCAGCAGGGTCCAGCGCGATGACCGCGCCCAGCGAAGGGTCGAGCCGCTCAATCCGGTGGATCGCCGCCAGAGTGGCGGCCTCGGCCGGACCGCCGGCGACCACATCCGCGGCGACCCTCGGCGCGAGCGCAAGTGCCGCCGACATCGGCAAAGGAGCGGGGGGTATGGTCGCGCAGCCCCCAAGGACCGACATCATGCCGACAAATGCAAACCTGTTCATAGCGTTTCCCCGGCGCGCTGACCTACCCAAACTCTAATCGCCCGATGAAGGCTTGGCCACTCGTCGGTCGTGCGTGGCACTTTGTCGAAGAGCCGGCAGTTGTCAGCGGATGTTCACCTCCCCGCCGCCACCGCCCCGCCCATGACCAGCCCAACCTTGCGCCGCATTCTCCTCGCCGGCACCGCCTTGATCGTCGCCGTGCCGGCTTTCGCCCAGGATGCGCCGACACCCGAACAGCCCCCGACGGCGCAGTCAGCGACTCCTGCCCCGGCGCCGCCGCCTTCCTCCGGCGAAGAAGCCGACGAGGAGGAGATCGTCGTTGTCGGCCAGCGTCCGCGCGGCTCGGTGATCGGCGACATCTCGCCCGAAAACACGCTCACCGGCCGCGACGTCCGCGCCACCGGCGCGACCAGCATTACTGAGCTGCTCGAGGCGCTGGCGCCGCAGCTCGGCAGCGCTCGCGGGCGTGGTGGCGAACGGCCCATCCTGTTGTTGAACGGGCAGCGCATCTCCAGCTTTCGCGAGCTTCGCGACATTCCGACCGAGGCCATCCAGCGGGTCGAGATCCTGCCCGAGGAAGTCGCGCTCAAATATGGCTACCGCGCCGACCAACGGGTGGTGAATTTCATCCTTCGCGAGCGTTTTCGCTCAACCGCCGTCCAGCTCCGCGCCGGCACTGCAACCGAAGGCGGCCAGGCGAGCGGCCTTGCCGATGTCACCCGGTTGATGCTCGACCGCAACGGCCGGACGACCATCAACCTCCACGCCGAGGGCAATAGCGCGCTGACCGAGTCGGAGCGCGCCATCTTTCTGCAGCCGATTGCCGGCCGCCCCGACCTCGACCCGCGCGACGCCCGCACTTTGGTCGGCTCGAAGCGCGACCTGCGCGCGACCGTGACGCACAATCGCAAGATTCTCGACGACGTCTCGGGGACGTTTAGCGGCGAGGTCGAGCATAGCCAGGGCAAGTCGCTGCTCGGCTTTCCGCTGCCCAGCGACGGCTCGCCGCCGATCGGCGTCATCGATCCGCGCGTCCGCGACACGTCGGCCGACAGCGCCCATGCCGGGCTCGCGCTCAACTGGGACAAGGAAAAATGGCGCTGGTCGGCGACCGGCAACGCCGACTTGTCGCGCAACGTCACGTCGAGCGATCCGAACGAGCCGCCTGCCAGCCGTGACCGCAGCCGCTCCAACCGCGCCTCGGG
>JBDSBX010000133.1:0-4871 GCA_039921365.1 Sphingomicrobium sp.
GAACGCAGTCACTCTGGCGTCGGGCAAGACGGTCACCGCGGACAAGATTCTCATCGCCACCGGAGCACGGCCGCTGATGCCGGACATTCCCGGCATCGAGCATGCAATCAGCTCCAACGAAGTCTTCCACCTCGACGCATTGCCGAAGCGGATCGTCATCGCCGGCGGTGGCTATATCGCCAATGAATTCGCGGGGATTTTTAACAAGTTCGGAAGCCATGTGACCCTGGTCAACCGGAGCGAGACGATGCTCCGCAGCTACGACCAGCAGCTGGTCGACCGGCTACTGCAGATCTCGCTCTCCAAGGGCATCCATTTCGAGTTTAATTCGACCTTCAAGGCCATCGACAAGCGTGATGACGGATCACTTCGGCTGACCATGGAAGGCTGCGACCATTTGGACGCCAACGCCGTGCTGTTCGCGATCGGCCGGCAGCCGAACGTCGAAGGACTGGGCTGCGAAATCGCGGGCGTCGAAGTCGGCGAGCGAGGCGAGATCAAGGTCGATGCCGACAATCGCTCATCCGTGCCGTCGATTTTCGCGGTCGGCGACGTCACCGACCGCGTCCAGCTGACGCCGGTTGCAATCCGCGAGGGCCAGGCGTTTGCCGACACCTTCTTCGGCGATCATCCAAGCCGGGTCGATTACGGCTGCATCCCGTCAGCGGTGTTCAGCCACCCGCCACTCGCCGGCGTCGGCCTGACCGAAGGCGAGGCGCGAAACACGCTGGGATCGGTCAAGGTGTTCACGTCAGACTTTCGGGCGATGAAAAATGTGCTGGCCGGCCGCAACGAGCGCTCGCTGTACAAATTGGTGCTCGACGGCGAGACCGAGCAAGTCATCGGCGTCCACATGATTGGTCCCGACGCGCCCGAGATCCTCCAGGCCGCGGCGATCGCGGTGAAGGCCAAATTGAAGAAAAGCGACTTCGACGCCGTGGTCGCACTCCACCCGACGATGGCCGAAGAACTTGTGCTGATGCGGTGATAATGCGGGATGGCTTCGCTACGCTCGCAATGACGAATCGGGGGGTAAATTGCACGACGCGATCATCATTGGGGCTGGGCACAACGGGCTGACCTGCGCTTTTTACCTCGCCAAGAAGGGGATGAAAGTCGCCGTGCTCGAGCGGGCGACGACGGTCGGTGGGGCGGCGGTGACCGATGAGTTCCTGCCGGGGTTCCGCAATTCCGCGGCGAGCTACACGGTCAGCCTGCTCAACCCCAAGGTGATCCGCGACATGGACCTCGAGCGGCACGGGTTGAAGGTCGTGCTTCGCAAGACCGATAATTTCCTCCCCGGCGACGGCGATTATCTGCTGTCCGGCCGGCAAGGCCTGACGCGCAAGGAGATCGTTCGTCACGAGAAGAGCGACGGCGAGGGGTACGACCGTTATTTGGCCGAGCTGGCGACGGTTGTGCCGATTATCAAGAAATGGATCCTGCGCGCGCCGCCGCAGGTCGGCCGCGGCGCGGCGGGACTGCCGAAGCTGATGCAGCTGGCGCGGGACGTGGTTGGACTGTCGCTGGCCGACAAGCGCATCCTCCACGATTATGCAACGCGCAGCGCCGGCGACATTCTCGACCGCCATTTCAAGGGCGATTTCGTCAAGGCTCTGTTCGGGTTCGATGGCGTGGTCGGCAATTTCGCGTCGCCCTACACGCCGGGCACGGCCTATGTACTGCTCCACCATCTGTTCGGCGAGGCGGCGGGAGTGCCGGGCGCGTGGGGCCATGCGATCGGCGGCATGGGCTCGATTACGCAGGCGATGGCGCAAGCCGCGCGCGAGGCCGGGGCGGATATCCTGCTCAACACGCCGGTTGAGGAACTGATCATCGACAAGGGCCGGGCGGCCGGAGTCGTCGCGGGCGGGCGCGCGTGGCGCGCGAAGCAGGTGGTCGCAGGCGTCAATCCCAAATTGCTGTTCGACAAGATGGTCCCGCGCGGCGCGGTCGAGCCCGAAGTCGAGCGGCGGATGACCAACTGGAAGTGCGAGAGCGCGACCTTCCGGATGAACGTCGCGCTGTCGGAACTGCCCAAGTTCACGGTCCTGCCCAAGCGCGGCAACCATCTGACGGCTGGGATCATCATGGCGCCGAGCCTGGCCTATATGGACCGCGCGTTCGTCGAAGCGGCCCACGACGGCTGGGCGAAGCGGCCGATCATCGAAATGCTGATCCCGTCGACGCTCGACGCGGGCCTGGCGCCCAAGGGCAAGCATGTCGCGTCGCTTTTCTGCCAGCATTTCCGCTTCGACCTGGGGCCGGGGCGGAGCTGGGACCATGAGAAAGAGCAGGCCGCCGACGCGATCATCGCGACGGTCGACAGCCACGCGCCGGGGTTCGCGGCGTCGGTGGTCGGGCGGCAGATCCACTCGCCGCTCGATCTCGAGCGCCGCTTCGGGCTGATTGGCGGGGACATTTTTCACGGCAAGATGGGCTCGGATCAGTTGTTCAGCGCGCGGCCGATGATCGGCCACGCCGATTATCGGATGCCGCTGAAGGGCCTGTATCTGTGCGGGTCGGGCGCGCATCCGGGCGGCGGCGTGACTGGAGCGCCGGGGCATAATGCGGCGCGCGCCGTGCTCGCCGATCGCAAGCCGTGGAAGCGCCGGCATTGACGACGCCGCTGGCCGGCCTGCGCGTGCTCGACCTCAGCCGGGTGCTCGCCGGGCCGTGGTGCACGCAATTGCTTGGTGATTTGGGCGCGGAAGTGATCAAGGTCGAGCGGCCCGGCGCCGGCGACGACACGCGGCATTGGGGACCGCCGTGGCACGGCGAGGGCGACGCCCGGGTCGCGGCCTATTTCCTCTCGACCAACCGCGGCAAGAAATCGGCGGCAATCGATTTCGCGACCGAGGAGGGCGCCGCGCTGGTGCGGCGGCTGGCCGGGCAAAGCGACGTCGTCGTCGAGAATTACAAGGTTGGCGGCCTGTCCAGATTCGGGCTGGACGCGGCCTCGTTGCGGTCTGCGAACCCGAGGCTGATCGTCGCCTCGATCACCGGTTTCGGCCAGGACGGGCCGTATGCCAGCCGCGCCGGTTACGACTTCATCATCCAGGGCATGGGCGGGATGATGAGCGTCACCGGGCTGCCTGACGGCGAGCCGGGTGGCGGACCGCTGCGCGCTGGAGTGGCGATCGCCGATTTGTTCACCGGCATGTATGCGTGCGTCGCGATCCTTGCCGCGCTGCACCGGCGCGAGAATACCGGGGAGGGCGGTCATATCGACATGGCGCTGTTCGACACGCAGCTGGCGATGCTCGCCAACCAGGCGTCGAATGCGCTGGTATCGGGCGAGGAGCCACCGCGGCAAGGCAATACCCACCCCAATATCGTCCCCTACCAGCCGTTCGACGCGGCCGACCAGCCGATCATCATCGCGGTCGGCAACGACCGTCAGTTCGCGCGGCTGGCAGAGATTTGCGGGCATGCCGAATGGGTCGCGGAAGAGCGCTTCGCCAGCAACGAGGCGCGGGTCGCCAATCGCGGCGAGGTCGTCGCCCGAGTGGCGGAGTGCATTGCTCAAGGGTCAGCGGCGGAATGGCTCGACAAGCTGGATGCGGCGGGGATTCCGGCCGGACCGATCAACCGAGTCAGCCAAGCGCTGACCGACGTCCAGGCCCAGCACCGGGGGATGGTGCGGACGTTGAGAGGCGTTGAAATGGTCGGCTCGCCGGTGCGGATCGACGGGGCACGCGCGGATTCCGAGCTGCCGCCGCCCGGGCTTGGCGAGCATACCGCCGAAGTATTGGGGGAGCTTGGGCTGGGTCGCGACGAAATCGAGCGTCTCAGGCAGGCAAGCGTAATCGGCTAGCCGTCGATGCTTTCGTCGCCGTAGCGTGACTGGATGAAGCGGCCCTGGGTCTCGAACGCATTGACGTCGGCGCGCGCGAGCTTCTCCGCAATCTCGCCCAGCGCCGCACGCCCGGCGGCGAGGCCCTCGACCAGGCGCTCATCGACGCTGACATCGTCGCCATCGCGCTCGTCGCGGAAGGCTGGCGGGACTTGGGCATAGCGGTCGATCAGCCCGGGCAGGTGCAGCGACATCAGGCGGCGTGCGTCCTGGGCATTGGGGTTGAGGGCGTCGACCCGCTCCAAGGTTTGCTTGAGCGACGGCAGCGCGGCGCTGATCGCATCGAGCTCGCCTTGCGCGGGGGCGGGCAAGGCGGCGCGGCTGCGATAGATGTAGGAATCGAAGCGCTGCACCATCGCGCCATTGGGCAGGTCGGCGGACGGCGCCCTGGCCGCGGAAGCCGGGGCGGGCAGGAAAGCGACCATGGCGGCGATGCCGATGGCGAGGCCGACCGCGGCGAGGAAGCCGAACATGCCGATCGGCATGATCATGCCGATGATGATGGTCAGAATCGAAATGACGCCGATTGCCACCCCGACGCGAACGACGCGGTTTTTGAGGCCCGCATTGAGCCGCTGGCGCTCGCGCCGCGCTGCGTCCCGCGCAGGCCCGTCGCGCCCGGCTTCCTGGGCCATGACCCGATCGGCCCTGGTCAGCGTCTTGTTGACGCGCGCCGAGCTGGCGACCGCCGAGTCCATGCCTTCCCTCGCTCGTTCGACGATGGCGTTGAGGGATTTGACACTCATCGATTGACGCCGCTCATTGGCTCTCGATAGGAGTGAATGGCGACGCTTCGCCTTTCAACTTGCCTTGTGAAACGCCTTCGGCCCGAGCGATATAGCCCTTCGACTTTTCAACCTCGGTGCCGAGGGTCTCGACGGTCTGCTTCATGTTGCCGAGCGCTTCCAGTTTGAAGCGGTCGATCTGGTCCATCGTCTCATAGATATTCTGGAACGCCCGCTGCAGCGTCTCCAGCGGAATCGTCGAGGACGCTGCCTGCTCGTGGATTGCGCTG
>JBDSBX010000134.1:0-5222 GCA_039921365.1 Sphingomicrobium sp.
AACCGCGACGCGTTCGAGCATTTTCGCAAATGGAGCATGTGGCCGGTCAAGGCGACGATCCTCACCGGTCCACGGCGGTCGGGCCGGTCGCTGCTGGCCCGCAGCTTCGTTGAGCGGGTCCAGGGACGGCTATTCGACAATGCCGACAGCGGCGACGAGCAGGAATTGTTTCACGCCTGGAACGAGGCCCAGGACAGCGGCCGTCCATTGGTCATGATCACCGACGCAATCCCTCCCGAGTGGGAGCCGCGATTGCCGGACTTGCGCACGCGGATCGCGGTGACTCCGGTGACCCGCATCTGCCTTCCCGATGACGTGCTGTTTTCACGTCTGATCGAATTGCTGTTCGCCGATCGCGGGCTGCACATTCCCGGCGAGGCCCTGCGGTTCATGGTCGAGCGGCTCGAGCGCGATTATTGGGCGGCCGAGCGGGCGGTGGAAATCGTCGACCGCTTTGCCATTGCCGAGCGGGCGCGGCTGACGCTGCCGACGATCCGGCGGGCGCTGGCCGACGCCAATCTGATTGGCCGCGAGTGCGACTAGCCGCAACGGGTCGAGGCGATACGGCCCTGCTCGTTGAGCTGGATGGTCAGCCGCTGGGGGTTGAAATCCATCGTCACGACTCCGCCGTGAGGCACCCAGCGAAGCACTCGCGAGCGCGAAAATCCCATCAGCTTGAGGCCATTTTCCTTGGTCGGCTCCTGGCCGACGAACTGGCCAAGCGCTCGGTCGTCACAGGCCGCGCCGACCTGGTCCATGGCGATGCGTTCCGATGGCCCGGGGGCGCAGGCGGTGAGCGGAACCAGGACCAGCAACATCAATTTACGCATCGACCGTCTCCTCCACGATAACTCGACTCAATTTCAGCTTGCCGCTTTCGATTGCAAATCCGATGCGGCCCTCGACCAGGTCGACGGCATCGCGGCCAAACTGCTCGAACCGCCAGCCGGACAGGATTTTCAAATCTTTGCGGACGCCGGCCGCCAGCGCTTCCAGTTCGTCGGAGCGGGCGATCAGCTTCGACGCCACGCCCGCTTCCTTGGAGCGGATCTTGAGCAGCAGCTTGAGGAGGTCGCTGACCAGCGCGCCCTCCTTGGTCAGTCCGGGGCGACGCGGCTCGCGGTCCGGCATTTCCTCCGCTTCCAGAGGCTTGGCCGAGGCCAGCGCGCTCATTAGCCGACTGCCGATGTCATTGTTGCGCCAGCCCGACGACAGGCCGCGAACCCGCCCGAGATCGTCCTGGGTCTTGGGCGGATGGACGGCGAGTTCGCCCATCGTGTCGTCCTTGATGATCCGGCCGCGTGGCAAATTCTTCGACCTCGCCTCATTCTCTCGCCAGCCGGCCAACGCCTTTAACCGTCCCAGCACGGCGGGATTGCGGCTCGGCAATTTCTGGCGCTTCCAGGCATCCTCGGCGTCGAAGGCGAAGCTCGACGGGTCGGCCAGCCGCTCCATTTCCTCGTCGAGCCACGCGCCGCGACCGTTCTTGCGAAGCTTCTCGATCATGCGCGGGAAGATCGTCGCGAGATGGGTGACGTCGGCGATTGCGTAATCTATCTGGCGCTTGTCCAGCGGCCGCCGACTCCAGTCGGTGAACCGCGCGCCCTTGTCGAGGCTGTGGCCGAGCAGCGATTCAACGAGGTTCGAATAGCCGATCTGCTCACCGTGGCCGAGCGCCATCGCCGCGATCTGGGTGTCGAACAAAGGCGTCGGCACCTTGCCGGTCAGATTGTGGACGATCTCCAGATCCTGCCCACCGGCGTGGAAGACCTTGAGCACGTCCCGATTGGCGACCATCAGGTCGAGGATCGGCGCCAGGTCGAGGTCGGCCTGGGGATCAATCGCCGCGGCCTCCTCGGTGCTGGCGACCTGCAGCAGGCACAGCTCCGGCCAATAGGTATTTTCGCGCATAAACTCGGTGTCGACGGCGATGAACGGTTGCTTCGCCAATCGGTCAACGAGTTGGGCGAGTTCGTCGGACTTGGTGATGAGTGGGTGAATTTGCATGAGTCTCGGGGGCAATAGCGGGCCGCCCGCGGGTTGACAAAGCGGCGAGTGAAGGGCGAAGCGCGGCGCTCCGTTTCCAGCCCTAACCAAGACGCAAGCGAGCAGCAATCATATGCATGCCTACCGTACCCATAGCTGCGCCGAACTACGCGCCGCCGATGTCGGCTCAACCGTCCGGCTGTCCGGCTGGATTCACCGCAAGCGCGACCATGGCGGCGTTCTGTTCGTCGATTTGCGCGATCATTACGGACTGACCCAGATCGTGGCGCGCGCTGGCAGCGAGGCGCTGCGCATCCTCGACTCGCTCAGGGTCGAGTCGGTTGTCACGGTGACCGGTGAAGTCGTTGCGCGCGAGGGCGGAGCAGTGAACGCCAGATTGGCCACCGGCGATATCGAGGTCATCGCCGGCGACGTCACCGCCCAATCGTCAGCCGCCGAACTGCCGATGCCGGTGGCGGGGGAAGCCGACTATCCCGAGGATATCCGGCTTCGCTACCGCTACCTCGACCTTCGCCGCGAACGGCTGCACGCGAATATCCTGCTTCGCTCGAACGTCATCTCGTCGATCCGCCGGCGGATGATCGATCAGGGCTTCACAGAATTCCAGACGCCAATCCTGACCGCGTCGAGCCCGGAAGGCGCCCGCGACTATCTCGTTCCGAGCCGCATTCACCCGGGTAAATTCTACGCGCTTCCGCAGGCGCCGCAGATGTTCAAGCAGTTGATCATGGTCGCCGGCTTCGACCGCTACTTCCAGATCGCGCCCTGCTTTCGCGATGAGGACGCCCGCGCCGATCGCTCGCCCGGCGAATTCTACCAACTCGACTTCGAAATGAGCTTCGTCACCCAGGACGATGTGTTCGCGGCGATCGAACCGGTGATGTCCGGCGTCTTCGCGGAGTTCGCCGACGGCAAGAGCGTTACTCCGGCGGGCGAATTCCCCCGCATCCCGTACAAGGAAGCAATGCTCAAATACGGCAGCGACAAGCCCGACTTGCGCAATCCGCTGCTGGTCCACGACGTTGGCGACCGCTTCCGAGGCTCGGGCTTCGGGTTGTTCGCCAAGATCGTCGACGGTGGCGGATTTGTGCGCGCGGTCGCGGCGCCTGGAACCGCCGAAAAGAGCCGCAAATTCTTCGACGACATGAACGAGTGGGCGCGCGGCGAGGGGTTCGCCGGCCTCGGCTATGCGACCCGCAAGGGCAGCGAGTGGGGCGGCCCGATTGCCAAGAACCATGGCAGCGAAGGCATGGACGCGCTCGCCGACGCCATCGGCCTCGGCCCCGATGACGGTGTGTTTTTCGCCGCCGGCAAGGAAGCCGAAGCGGCGAAGCTCGCCGGCCTCGCACGCACCCGGGTCGCCGAGCAGCTCGACCTGATCGAACAGGATTCATTCCGCTTCTGCTGGATCGTCGACTTCCCGATGTTTGAATATGACGAGGAATCGAAGAAGGTCGACTTCTCGCACAACCCCTTTTCGATGCCGCAAGGCGAGCTCGAGGCGCTCGAAACCAAGGACCCGCTCGACATTCTCGCCTGGCAGTATGACATTGTCTGCAATGGCGTCGAACTGAGCTCGGGCGCGATCCGCAACCATCGTCCCGACATCATGTACAAGGCGTTCGAGATCGCGGGCTACACTCGTGAAGAGGTCGACACCGGCTTCCCCGGCATGATCGGCGCGTTGAAATATGGCGCCCCTCCGCACGGCGGCTCGGCGCCGGGCATAGACCGCATCGTCATGCTCATCGCCGGCGAGCCCAATATTCGCGAAGTGGTGCTGTTTCCGATGAATCAGAAGGCCGAGGATTTGATGATGAACGCCCCGGCCCTGGTCATGGACAAGCAGCTCAAGGAGCTATCGATCAAGATCCTCGACCAGGGCTGAAAAGGACCGTCACCCCGGACTTGATCCGGGGCCTGCCTTATCTTCACTGCAAATTGAAGCGGATCCCGGGTCAAGCCCGGGAGGACGGATATTGAATCCCCACCACCTCGTAGCTCTTCTCGCCCGCAGGTAATGTCACCACCCGCACTTCGCCGACTTTTGCGCCGATCAGCGCCCGGGCGATCGGCGAGCTCCGGCCGATTCGGCCGTGGCCCGCGTAAGTTTCATCGTCGCCGACGATCGTCACCAGCCGCCGCCCATCCGCCTCGTCGGTCAGCTCGACCGTGGCCCCGAAGCGCACCTGGTCGGTTGCCTGGGCTCGAGGATCGACAATCTTCGCCGCCTTCATCACCCGCGCGAGGTGCGCCAGCCGGCGGTCGATCTCGCGAAGGCGCTTCTTGCCATAGAGATAATCGGCGTTCTCTGAGCGGTCACCGAGCGATGCCGCCCACGACACAATTTCGACGATCCTGGGCCGCTCGACGCCGAATAATTCATCATATTCGGCGCGAATGCGCGCATATCCTTCGGCGGTAATGAAACGCGGAGCGTCGGCCATAGCCGCGCGATATCAGCCCGGGCGGCTCTTTCCCAAATAGCGCGACACGTGCAGCGCCGATTGCGGGGCCTGTGACGGGCGCATCGAATCATAGACGACGCTGTTCTCGATGACCCGCTGCACATAGCCCTTGGTCTCGGAAAAGGGGATCTGTTCGATCCAGCGCAGCACGTCGGTCCCGCCGCGCGGATCGCCGTAGGCGTTGACCCACTTGCGCACGTTGCCCGAACCGGCATTGTAGCTCGCCACGGCCAGCGGGACATTGCCGTCCCAATTGTTAAGCAGCCGCTGAAAATAGGCGGACCCGAGCATTACATTATAAGCGGGATCGCTGGTCAGCCGGGAAGATTCGTAGCCGAGCCCCATCTTGCCGGCCTGCTCGCGCGCCGTGCCGGGCATCAGCTGCATCATGCCGCGCGCGCCGGCGTGGCTGACCGCGCTTCGGTCGAACGAGCTCTCCTGCCGAGTGATGCCGTGGGTCAGCGACCAGGTCTGGCCGCCGGGAACGCTCGTCGCCAGCAGGGGATAGGCCTGGCGGACGAAATAGGCCGAGCCCTTGTTGCGGGCGGCCCGGGCGACCCACACCGGCATGTCCTGCCGGCCGAGTTGCTGCCCGAACTCCAGCGCCAGCGCCCGCTCGCCGTCGGTGGCCAGCGATTCGGCAAGCGCCCGAACGAACAAGGCCTGCTCGCCGCGGCGGCCCTGTTGCCCGAGAAGCCGCGTCGCCCGGACCAGGCGGTTGCCGCTGAACAGGATCCGCTGCCCATC
>JBDSBX010000135.1:0-4799 GCA_039921365.1 Sphingomicrobium sp.
CCGCGGTCGGCGACTTCACCAAATCCATGGGTCCGTGGATCGTCGCCGCGACGGTCATCCTGCCGGCCATTGTCGCCGCGGTGTTCAACTGGTGGCGGTCGCGCGGCGAGCATGTCGTCGAGCAAGATCTTGGACCACCCGACGCCACCGGACGCGCCGCCGACCACGCTTATTCAGCGCTGGTCATGCCGCTCGAGGAACTGGTGCGGCGCATCGGCTGGGGCGTGATCATCGTCCTCGGGCTGATCCTATCCTATCGCATCACCGACAATATCTGGGGATCGTTCGCCTTCCCCTTCTACCTCCAGGAGCTGAAATACAGCGGCGACGAAGTCGCGTTCGCGTCGAAGATTTTCGGCGTGTTCATGACCATGGCGGGAATCGCGATTGGCGGCGTCCTGTTCGCCACGCTCGGCCGAATGCCAACCTTGCTGATCGGGGCGGTCGTCGCCTCGGCGAGCAATTTGCTGTTCGCCGACCTCGCTGCCGGAGGCCATGGCATCGACGCATTTGCCCAGACCTTCAGCCTCGACAGACTCGGCGCCGACCTGCGGATGGTCCGACTGCTGATCGCCATCTCGGGCGAGAATATCGCCGGCGGGCTCGCCGGGGCGGCGTTCGTCGCTTATCTGTCGTCGATCACCTCGCGCCACTTCAGCGCCGTCCAATATGCCTTGCTGTCGTCGCTGACTTTCCTGATCGGCTCGCTCGGGCGGGCGGCGATCGGCGAGGCAATAGACCAGATCGGCTATGCGCCGGTGTTTCGCTTCACCGCGCTGATCGGCCTGATCGCGGTCGCCTTCGTCGTGCTCGAATGGGCGCGCACGGCGTGGGCGGAGCGGCGCCTCGCTCCCGGGGCAAGCGCCGCCACGCCATGATCGCTTACGCCGCCATCATCGCGGTGCAGGTGTTCTGCATCGTCGACGTCATCCGCCATCGCCGCAACTCGCTGTGGATCATAGCGCTGGTCTTTCTGCCCGTGGCGAGCACAGTTGCTTATTTCATTGTCGAAGTGCTGCCGCGGATGCAGCACAACCGGCACGTTCGCGAGGCCCGGCAGGCGATCGTCGAAAAGCTCGATCCGGAGCGAGAGCTGCGCGCGGCGAGGGGCGCCCTGGACATCGCCGACACCGCCGCGAACCGGATGCGGATGGCGGACGCGCTGACCGTTCTGGGGCGGCACAAGGAGGCGTTGCCTTTGTACCAGCGCGCCGCGGGCAAACGGCCGGACATCCACCTGGTCGAGAAGCTCGCCCGGTCGCTGTATCTCAACGATCGCCCACAAGAGGCGCTCGAGGCGCTGGATTCGCTGTCGAGCGTAACCGCCCAGTCCGCTCGGGACCGGTTGTCACTGCTGCGTGCCCGAATTCTTGAGGATCTCGGCCGCGATAACGAAGCCCTACCCATTTTCGCTGATGTGAGCGAACGCTTGCCCGGCGACGAGGCCCGCTGCCGCTATGCGGCGCTGCTGCTCAAAATGGGCAAGAAAGGGCAGGCGCGGTTGGTCCTCGAAGACGTCGAGCATCGCCTGAAGCGCGTCAACCGGCAGCGCAGTTCGGCCGACGCCCCGATGTACGACTGGGCCATGGGCGAATTGGTCCGGTTGCGCGGCTGATCAGTCCGGCGCCTCGCCGTTGGCGGCGAGGGCCTCGCCGGCGAGGTAGAGCGAGCCGGCGATGAGCCGCGGGGCGGGCAATCCCTCAAGGGCTTCGGCGAGCGACGCTGCCGCCCGGCCTGAAAAGCGCTTGGCCAGACTAATGGGATCATGATGGTCGTGGTCGTCGACGGGCACAAACGTCAGCGACAACGCGTGGGGGGCGAGCCGGGTGACGATCGCCTCGGCGTCCTTATTGGCGAGCAACCCGACGACAAGGTGCATGGCGCCGCTCTCGCCCAGCAATGCGGCCAGCGCCGCGGCTGCATCGGGATTGTGGGCGCCGTCGACCCAGGTCGCGACGCCGCGAGTCAGCGGTCCGTCTGTCAGCCTCTGGAACCGCGCCGGCCAGTGCGCGGACGCGACGCCGGCATCGAACGATGGTCGGCCGATCGCCAGCGCATCCTGGCCGGCCAGCATCTGCCAGGCGAGGTTGGCGTTGCGCAGCTGGTGGGCGCCGGCAAGCGACGGAGCGATGGACCGGTCGAGGGCCCAGTCGCGGCCTTCGAGGTGAAGCAATGCACCGCGCTCGGCGACAGCGGCGATCAAGGCGGATTGCGCTTCGGCGGGCTGGGCGAGGGCAATTAGCGGTCGTCCCGGCTTGGCGATGCCCGCCTTTTCGGCGGCGATGGCGGCGATGCTCGATCCCAGGAAAATCTCGTGGTCGAGCCCGATGGCGGCGATTCCGCAGACCACCGGCGCGGCGATGACGTTGGTCGCGTCAAGCCGGCCGCCAAGGCCGACCTCGATCACCGCTGCGTCGGCGGGCGCCCGGGCGAAGGCGAGGAAGGCGGCAGCGGCGGTGACTTCGAAAAAGGAAGATTCGATTCCCGCGTCGGCGTCGATCACTTCTTCCAGCAGAGCCGCGAGGGGCTCGTCCTCGATCAGCTTGCCGGCAATGCGGATGCGCTCGTTGAAGCGGACCAGATGCGGGCTGGTGAACATGTGGACGCGGTGCCCGGCGGCTTCCAGCGCGGCGCGGAGGAACGCGCAAGTCGAACCCTTGCCGTTGGTCCCGGCGACGTGGAACACCGGTGGCAGCGAATCCTGCGGGCGGCCGAGCCGGTCAAGCAGCTGGGCGATGCGGTCAAGTCCGAGCCGGTCGCCGGCCGGGGACAGCCTGGCGAGGCGATTGAGCTGGGTTTGGACGGCGGAGTGTGTTGATCTGGCGAAATCGGCCATTTCAGAGCCCCTCCCGCGTGCGGGAGGGGTTGGGGTGGGCCTGTCGGGAGCCGGAGTTGGACATGCCCTCCCCCCAGCCCCCTCCCGCAGGCGGGAGGGGGAGAATGCTCACGCCGCGGCCTTCTCCGGCGTGAGGTAGGCGATCAGTTGGGACAGGCGCTCGCGCAGCTGATGGCGCGGCACGACCATGTCGATGATGCCGTGCTCGAGCAGATATTCGGCGCGCTGGAAGCCGTCAGGCAGTTTCTCGCGGATGGTCTGCTCGATGACCCGCTGGCCGGCGAAACCGATCAGCGCGCCGGGCTCGGCGATCTGGACATCGCCGAGCATCGCATAAGAAGCGGTGACGCCGCCGGTCGTCGGGTCGGTCAGCACGACGATGTAGGGCAGGCCGGCTTCGCGCAATTCGGCCACCGCGACGATCGTTCGCGGCAACTGCATCAGCGACAAAGCCGCTTCCTGCATCCGGGCGCCACCCGAGGCGGTGAAGATTATGTACGGGCATCGATCGGCGATGGCGGCGCGCACCCCGACCAGGAAAGCGGCCCCGACGGCAATGCCCATCGAGCCGCCCATGAATGCGAAATCCTGGACGCCGACGACCACTTTGTTGCCATCCACCGTGCCGCGCGCGTTCAACAAGGCGTCGCTTTCGCCGGTCTTCGCCCGGGCCTCCTTGAGCTTCTCGGTATAGCGCTCCTTGGCCTTGAAGCGCAGCGGGTCCTCGCGCACCGCCGGCGTCGGCAGAAGCTCGTATTTGGCGCGATCGAACAATTGGTCGAACCGGGCACGGGGCCCGATCCGGTCGTGGTACTCGCAGCGCGGGCAGACGCGGAGGTTGTCCTCCCATTCCTTGAGGAAGACCATTGTCCCGCACTTGACGCATTTGTGCCAGAGGTTGTCGGTCGTCTGCCGCTTGGGCAGGAAGGGAATGCCTTTTTTGACCCGGCTCAGCCAGCTCATTCAAATCCTCGCTCGTTGGTCGCGTTCCGCTAGGCGCAAGGGCTGCTCCTTGTCCACCATCAGAGCGTCGCGGCGATGCTCCGGACGGCCGCCGACGGATCGTCCGCTTCGGTAATCGGGCGACCGATGACCAGGACCGAGGCGCCGGCGTCGATGGCCGTCCGTGGGGTGACGATCCGCTTCTGGTCCGCCGCGCCGTTACCGGTGGGGCGAACCCCGGGAACGACGAAGAATCCGTCAGGCCACGCCTTGCGGGCAGCGCCGACTTCCTCGCCGGAGCAGACGATGCCGTCGAGGCCGGCGCTTTGCGCGAGCGCGGCAAGGCGCGCCACCTGGTCGGCCGGGCTGCCTTTGACGCCGGCCGCGGCAAGATCCTTCTCGTCGAGGCTGGTCAGCACGGTGACCGCGACGACCTTGGTCTTGGGGGACGCGGCCGCTTTGGCATTCTCGAGCATCGCCAGACCGCCGGTGGCATGAACGGTGAGGATCGCCGGTTCGAGCGGCGTCAGCGCGCGTACCGCCTTGGCGACGGTATTGGGAATGTCGTGCAGTTTCAGGTCGAGGAAAATCGGCAGGCCGAGCTGGCCAATATCCGCCACCCCGGCCGGACCGTTGGCGGCGAAGAACTCGAGGCCGAGCTTGAGCCCGCCGGCGACGCTGCGGACAGCTCGGGCGATGTCGCGGGCCCGGGCAAGATCAGGCGTGTCGATGGCTACGAAAATCGGGCTCATACGGTTGAAGCTGCGTTGTCCAGTGGCGACGGCTGCCCGGCGATTGCCTGGTGCCGCTGTTCAACCTCAAGGTGCCGCTTCAGGGTCCACAGCCGCGTTCGGTGAACCAGGAAGATTGGCAGGAACCCGAGCATGAACACGACCAAAATCAGCACCGGCAGCTTGATATCGACCTGAATGTCGCCCCACAAATTGATCGTGGCGTCGGACCAGTTGCGGCTGGCGAATAGGACGAGGATTACGGCGAGAAGCACCCAAAACAGGGTCTT
>JBDSBX010000136.1:0-3726 GCA_039921365.1 Sphingomicrobium sp.
CCCTGGGTCGAAGACGATGCGGGGGAAAAATACGTCAGGATCCCCGATGATCTTGGCTATCCGGTCACCCGCGAGAGGCTCGACGCCCTCTGGCGCGGCTGATCCCTGAGGGGGTGATTCGCTTCGCCATGCATGAAAAAGGGGACCCGCCGTAGCGGATCCCCCTCTCGGCCAAGTCTTGCTGCTGGCTTATTTCAGATGGTTGGACAGATGCTTGTTCATCTCGAACATGCTGCAACGGTCCTTGCCGAAGACTTTCTTCAATTTGTCGTCAGCGAGAATTTCTCTTTTGTTTTGAGGATTTTGCAGGTTGTTCTTGCGAATGTGATCCCACACCTTCGAAACCACCTGGCTGCGCGGAAGCGGGTCGCTTCCGGTGATCGCCGCCAACTCGGCCGATGGTTGAACCGGGCGAGCCAATCCGCCGCCTGCTTTCCTGCCAGTTTTTGCCATGTGCACCCTCCTGTTGATGTCCCCTTTTTGTAGAGCGCAAAGCGGTGCGCTTTGCAATGCCTTCCCGCACCGTGGATTTGCATATTTTCAGCCGAACGGAACGACCCGGTTGGCGGCGTCGTGACCGATGTCGGCGCGGCCGCCGAACGCGATGCCCGAGCGGCGGCACCAATCTTCTACGATCGCGACTTCGTCGAAGCCGAATGCCGGATCGTTGACGGGGACGTCGCTGACCCTGCCGAGGCGAATCCGCGCGGCGCCGCGAACGTTGGCGCTGGCGGTGACATGAAACATCAGCCGGTCAAGGCGATAGTGATGCTCGCTGACCTCCTCGATTAGCAAATCGGCACCGGCGAAGACCGGCTCGAGCGGCGTCCCCAACAGGCACGACAGCACCGTAAGGTTGAACGCGAACGCCGGCGCCGTGAGGCGCGGCTCGAGCGCCGACGGATCGCGCCGCACCAGCCAATCGAGCGCCCGCTTCACCGCTGCCTCGCCGCCGTCGCGCAGCGCATCCTGCGGCATCGGCCCCCACGCCGCCTCGATCCCCGCCTGGTGAAGGCCGGCCAGCAGGAAACCCGCATCGCTATAGCCCAGATAGGCTTTGGCCCGGGCCGCGTCCGGCAGGTCGGCCAGCGCCGCCTCGGCGATCCGGTTCGATCCGTAACCGCCCCGTGCAAACCACACCGCGTCGATCGACGCGTCGGCCATCACCTCGCGCAACGCCGCAAGACGTTCGGCATCGGTGCCGGCGAAATGCCCGTCGATAAGGAAGCACTGCGGGTGGATAACCAGCTCGCAGTCGCCCCGGCCGTCGGCGATCGCCGCGACCACCTCGGCCGCTTCACGCTTCAATGTGCAGCTAGGAGCCACCACCGCGATCTTCATTGGTTCCCCATTTGTCATGTCGGCCCGCGATCAATAGGGCACCGCCAATGAATGATTCCACCTTCTTTTGCGGGATCGGCGGAAGCGGCATGCTGCCCCTCGCTTGCATCGTCCGCGCCTCGGGCGGCCGCGTCGCGGGTTCCGACCGCGCGCTCGACGCCGGACGCTTGGCCCTCAAGTTCAATTATCTGCGCTCGCTTGGCATCGCTTTGTTCCCGCAAGACGGCTCTGGCGTCCAGCCGGGCATGACGCTCGTTACCTCCGGGGCCGTCGAAGACACGATCCCCGACGTCGTCCGAGCGGGCGAATTAGGCCTGCCGCACCTTACCCGGCCGCAGCTGCTGGCCCAGCTGCTCAACGCCGCCCAGAGCAGCGTCGCGGTCGGCGGCACCAGCGGCAAGTCGACCGTAACCGGGATGATCGGCTGGATCCTCCAGGCCTGCCACCGCCGGCCGACGGTGATGAACGGCGCGGTGATGAAGAATTTCGTCACCGCCGCCGCGCCGTTCGCCAGCGCCTTGGTCGGCGACCCCGAACTGTTCGTCAGCGAGGTCGATGAAAGCGATGGCTCGATCGGCCTGTATTCGCCGCAGGTCGCGGTGCTGACCAACATCAGCCTCGACCATAAGGAAATGGCCGAGCTCCGCAGCCTGTTCGCCGCCTTCCTGTTGCGGGCGCGCAAGTCGGTCCTCAATCTCGACGATCCCGAAACGCGCGCGCTTGCGGACATCATCCCGGACGAGCGCTGCATTGGCTATGGCTTCGACAGCCCCGGCGCCGGTTTGATGGGCAAGCAGCTCGAACTGCTGCCCGACGGCCTCAGTTTCACCGTCGAGGCCAACGGCGAGCGCCACGACGTTCGCCTGACGGTGCCCGGCCGTCACAATGCGTCAAATGCCCTCGCCGCGCTCGCCGCGACCAAGGAGCTTGGCGTGCCGCTCGCCGAAGGCGCGGCGGCCCTGGCCCGCTTCGAAGGGCTGCGGCGGCGGCTCGAAACCGTCGGCACTGCGGCCGGGGTCACGGTGATCGACGACTTCGCGCACAATCCCGACAAGATCGACGCGACGCTGGCAACACTGCACGCCCGGCCTGGACGCCTGCTGATCATGTTCCAACCGCACGGCTATGGCCCGCTGGCGAAAATGGGTGAAGAACTGGCCCGCAGCTTCGTTCGTGGCATGGCGTCCGAAGACCGACTCTATTTGCCCGACCCCGCTTATTACGGCGGCACCGTCGAGCGGACACGCGGCTCCGACTGGCTGGCCGAAGCTATTTGCGTCGAAGATCGCCACGCCGCGCATGTCGCCGAACGCGCTGCGATCGGCGATGCGTTGGTCGAACAAGCCCGCGACGGCGACCGAATCCTCATCATGGGCGCGCGCGACGACAGCTTGAGCGAATTCGCCGCCGAGCTGGTCGAACGCCTCGCCCGCCGCCCCTGACCGATGGCGAGGCCGGGAACCGTGACTGGCTGGAAGCTGCCGCCCAACGCGCGCTCGGCACTGCTCGAACGCTTTCCGCCGCGTTACGAAAAGGTGATCGCCGACCACGTCACCCTGCGCGTTGGCGCCCAGCTCCCGTCACAGTCCGACGCCAGCATCGTCGGGCGCGCCGATGACGGCCACAGCCTCGAATGCCTGGTGGTCGCGATTGATGGGACAACCGACCGGCCCGACGGCTCGACCTATCACATCACCTGGTCGCTCGGGCCCGGCCGTCAGGCGCGGGAGAGCAATGACCTGCTGCGCGACCATGGCTGGCAGCCAATTGACCCACCGATTCCAGTCGAGCTCGAACCGGCGCGCTTCTGATGCCGCGGTTGTTCCTCGATCTCGACGGCGTGCTCGCCGACTTCGACGCCGGTGCGATCGACTTGCTTGGCATGGCTCCCGCTGACTTCGAAGCGCGCCATGGTCGGGGCGAATTCTGGCGCCGCATCGCCAAGTCTCGCAATTTCTACGGCTTGCTTCCCGAAATGGCGGACGCGCGCATCCTGTTCGACGCGGTCGCGCATCTCGATCCGACGATCCTAACCGGCTTGCCGTTCGGCAATTGGGCTGGCCCTCAAAAGGTCGCATGGGCGGCGAAGCATTTTCCGGGCGTGTCGATCATCACCTGCATGGCGAGCGACAAGCATAAATATATGGCGCCGGGGGACGTGCTGGTCGACGATCGCGAAAACCACCGCGCGGCCTATGAGCGCGCCGGCGTGGTGTTCGTTCACCACCGGGATGCCGACGACAGCCTCAAGCAGCTGGCGAAGATCTTTCCGTCGGTGGCCGAGCGCGCCAAACCCCGTTCGTCCTGAGCGAAGTCGAAGGGCGCACCTCAGCGCTCGTGCCTGCGCCCTTCGACTACGCGCTGCGCGCTTCGCTCAGGACGAAC
>JBDSBX010000137.1:0-5422 GCA_039921365.1 Sphingomicrobium sp.
CAACCGACTGACGATCGTCGCCTGCGGCACATCTTATTATGCCGGGCTGGTCGCCAAATATTGGGTTGAGCAATTCGCCCGCGTGCCGGTGGATATCGATGTCGCCAGCGAGTTCCGCTACCGCCAGCCGGTGCTTGAACCGGGCGGGCTGGCCCTGTTCATCAGCCAGTCGGGCGAGACCGCCGATACGCTCGCCGCTTTGCACCATGCGCGCGCCGAGCAGCAGCGGATCGCTGTCGTCGTCAATGTCCCGACCAGCTCGATGGCGCGCGAGGCGGACTTGTTGCTGCCGACCCATGCCGGCCCGGAGATCGGTGTCGCCTCGACGAAGGCGTTCACCTGCCAGTTGGCGGTCCTGGCGGCGCTCGCGGCCAATCTGGCGCGGGCCAAGGGGCGGTTGAGCCGTGACGACGAACGCGAGATCGTCGCCCATCTGCAGGAGGCGCCCGAGGCGATCAATGCGGCGCTCGGCCAGGACGAGGACATCGCCGCGATGGCGCATCTGATCGCGCCGGCGCGGGACGTGCTCTATTTGGGCCGCGGCCCCGACTATCCGATGGCGTTGGAGGGCGCGCTGAAGCTCAAGGAAATCAGCTACATCCACGCCGAGGGCTATGCGGCAGGCGAGATGAAGCACGGGCCGATCGCGCTAATCGACGAACATGTGCCGGTCATCGTCCTGGCGCCGTCCGGGCCGCTGTTCGAGAAGACCGTCAGCAACATGCAGGAAGTCCGTGCTCGCGGCGGGCAGATCGTATTGATCAGCGATGCCAAGGGCATTGCCGCGGCGGGTGAAGGCACGATCGCAACGATCGAAATGCCTGAGGTCCACCCGCTGATCGCGCCGTTGGTTTATGCGGTGCCGGTGCAGCTGCTCGCCTACCATGTCGCGGTGCTCAAGGGCACCGACGTCGACCAGCCGCGCAATCTGGCGAAAAGCGTGACCGTCGAGTGAGCGCCGCGCCGTTGAAGCACATCGGCATCCTGGCCCACAGCGCCGAGGGGGCGACGCTGTGTTATCGCGAGTGCTGGATGGAGGGCATCCGCAAGCTTGGGCCGCACCAGCATCCCGAAATCACTCTGACCGGCATCGCCATGTACCACATGCTGGACGCCTGGGATCGAGACGACCGAGCGGCATTACGGGCGATGTTCATGACCGACGCCGGCAAGCTCGCTGTCGCGGGCGCAGATTTCTTCGTCTGCCCGGACAATACCGCGCACATCGCGCTCGAATATGATGGGCGGCCATTCCCTATTCCGGCGCTGCACATCGGCGAAATCGTCGCCGAGCAGGCGCTCCGAGATGGCCGCAGGAAGATCGGCATTCTCGGCACGAATTGGACCATGACGGGGCCGGTCTATCCGGGGGCGCTTGGCCGCCGAGGCCTGGAATGGGCGATCCCCGACGAAGCCGACCGGCACCGGGTCCACGACGTCATTATGAACGAGCTTTGCCTCGGCGTGTTCAACGATGAGGCCCGCGACTCCTATGTGAAGATCATCGCCAGGCTTGCCGGGGACGGGTGCGACGCCGTTGCGCTGGTGTGCACCGAGATCCCGTTGCTGATCTCCGCCGCCGACTCGCCGCTGCCGATCCTCGATTCGACTCGCTTGCTAGCGCGCGCCGCGGTTGAGGTCGCGATTGGCGAACGCCCGATGCCCGTATGGCGCGGGGGACCAGTGACTAGGTCGCCAGTTGCAGGTCGCTGACGAGGCTTTTCAGGCGCTCGTAGAGGAAATCGATGGTGGTGCGGACGCGCGGCGCGTGGCGGACTCGCTCGTGGGTCAGCAGCCACAGGACGCGGCCGTGGTCCTCGCGCGGCGGCAGGCAGCGGATCAGGTCGGGGTCGCCGTCTCCAACCATGCACGGCAGCACGGCGATACCGAAGCCGGAGCGGACCCCGGACAGCAGTCCGGTCGAGGACCCGTGCTGGACCATGACCTGATCCTCGAGCCCCAGTTCCTTGATCCACGCCGAGTAAGCGCGCCACAGATTGCCGCCGCCGCCGCCGACCAGCGAATGGTTCTTGAGGTCCTCCTTGTTCTTCGGGACGCCGTGTCGCTCGGCGTAATCGCGGCTGCAATAGAGCGTCCAGTCGTCCTTGCAGAGCCGCCGGCCGACCACCCCCGCCGGCTGCGGCATACTGGTGCTGCGCAACGCGATATCGGCCTCGCCGGCGCCGAGGTCGCGAATCGACTGCGCGCTGTCGAGCTCGATGTGGATTTCTGGGTGGCGATCGTGGAGTTCACGCAGCAGCGGCGCGAGCACCGTCATCGCCAAGACCTCCTCGGTGGTCAGCCGCACGGTGCCGCTGAGATCACGGGTGCTGGCGCTGGCGGCGGTGTCAAAGCGGGTCGCGGCAGCTTCGACTGCTTCGGCGTGGGCGAGCAGCTCCTTGCCAGATGCGGTCAGGGCGTAGCCCGCAGGCCGCTTTTCGAACAGGCTCAGCTTAAGCGATTCCTCCAGCGCGGTGATGCGCCGCGCGACCGTGGTCTGGCTGACGTGCAGGCCGCGGGCGGCGGCGAGCGTGCTGCCGCCGCGGGCGACGGCAAGGAAATATCTGAGGTCGTTCCAGTCGAGCATCCCTATCCCTCTGCAATGCGCCATTCTGCATTATTGCAGAACGGGTGCGCAACATCGTTGCTCACATTAGTTGCGAATTGGGACTAATTAATTGGTCGCGCCGGAGATACCGGCCCTCAAACAGGAGGAAATGACCATGAAAGCCATCACCATCATCCTCACCTCGTTCGTCCTCGCCACCGGTGCAATCAAGGCGGCCCCAGCGCTCGCCGAGACCGCGGCGCCCGTCAATGTCAGCCACGTCGCGACCGCCGATCTCGACCTTGGCACCCAGGCGGGCCAGCGCAAGCTCGACTATCGCCTGATGAACGCTGCTCGCGAAGTTTGTGGAACGGCATCCGACGCCGACCTCGAAGGCCAGAATGAAGTCCGCCAGTGCCGCGACGCGACGCTCGCCAAGGCAAAGGGGCAGCGCGACGCGGTCCTCGCTGCCGTGACACGCCGTGACGCGGTCATCGCGATCACTGCGGCCCGCTGAGTTCGCCCGTGGAACGGCGCCGCCTCCCCAGGGCGCCGTTCCACTTGTCTGCATCCCTCCGCCGCTTTAGCCTTGAGCGATGAGCGAGACGATCAACTTCGACCAATTCCTGGCCGTTGATATCCGCGTCGGCACGGTCATCGCGAGTGAACCTTTTCCCGAAGCGCGCCAGCCGGCGATCAAGCTCCAGATTGATTTTGGGCCAGAGATTGGCGTTCGCAAATCCTCGGCTCAGATTACGGTTCATTATCAGCCCGACGCGCTGGTCGGGCGACAGGTGATGGCGGTAGTCAATTTTCCGCCGCGTCAGATCGGCAAATTCATGTCGGAAGTCCTCGTCCTGGGATTCAGTGACCAGGCCGGGATCGTCCTCGCTGCCCCGGATTTGGCGGTTCCCAACGGAGCCCGGATGCATTGACCGTCGACGGCTCGCCCGCGCTTGATTAGGGCGGCCGGGTGATTCACCGCCCTCTCCGGCTATCGATTGATCGCTCAGCGCTCCAGCATAACTGGCGCTGGCTGCGGGAGACGTCCGGAACCGCCTGTGGCGCCGCGGTCAAAGCCGACGGCTATGGCATCGGCGCGCGCCAGGCGATGGCCGCGCTGCACGCAGCGGGCTGCCGCGATTTCTTCGTGTCGAGCTGGGCGGAAGCGGACGACCTTGGGTCGGTGCCGGAGGGGGCAAGCCTGGTCGTTTTGCATGGGGTCGGGCCGGACGACGTCGAGGCTGCCCTGGGATCAAGCGCCCGGCCGACGCTTAATACGGTCGAACAAGTGGCGCGGTGGAAGGACGTCGCGCCCGGGCGGCCGTGCGACGTGATGGTCGACACCGGCATGAACCGGCTCGGGCTTCGCCTCAACGAAATCGGCTCGCTCGAAGGACTCTCGATCGACACGTTGATGAGCCATCTCGCCTGTGCGGACGAGGACCATTCGCTCAATGGGCAGCAGCTGGCGCGTTTTCGCGAGGTCGCCGCAGCGGCTACGGCCAAGCGCTACAGTCTCGCCAATTCCGCCGGGATTTGCCTCGGGCGTGACTATGCGTTTGACCTCGTCCGACCGGGCCTGGCGCTGTACGGCGGCGTCCCGCGAAGCGAAGCCCAAGGTAACATTCGCCAAGTCGCGCATGTCGAGGCCCAGATCGTCCAGCGCCGGACAATCCGCGCCGGCGAGAGCTGCGGCTATGGCGCGACCTTCGTCGCCGAGGTCGATACCGAGGCGGCGATCCTCAACATCGGTTATGCCGACGGTTATTTGCGCGGTTTCTCTTCGCACGGCAGCGCCTTTGCCGGGGAGTTCGCACTGCCGGTGCTCGGCCGGGTGTCGATGGACTTGGTCGCCATTGACTGTGGCGCCGCGCGACACCTCAAGGAAGGCGACTGGGTTGAAATCGACTATGATCTGCCAACCGCGTCGGCGCAGTCGGGAATGTCGCAATACGAGCTGCTGACGACCCTAGGCCATCGTTTCGAGCGTCGCCGGCGCTGAACCTTTCGGCGGTAGGGTCTTGGGCTGGTAGCGGCAAAGGTCGATGACCGGGCATTTCCAGCACAAAGGCAGCCGCGCCTTACAGGTGTAGCGGCCGTGAAGGATCAGCCAATGGTGAGCGTCGCGGCGGAACGGCTCCGGGACGATCTTGTCGAGCTTCAATTCCACTTCGAGCGGAATCTTGCCAGGCGCGAGACCGGTGCGGTTGCCGACCCGGAAGATGTGGGTATCGACGGCGAATGTCTCGTGGCCGAAGGCGGTATTCAAGACGACGTTGGCGGTCTTGCGGCCGACACCGGGGAGTTGCTGAAGTTCCTCGCGGGTGCACGGCACGTCGCCGCCAAAATCGCGAATCAATGCTTCCGACAGGGCGATGACGTTCTTCGCCTTGGTATTGAACAGGCCGATCGACTTGATGTGGTCGCGGACGGCATCTTCGCCAAGGTCAATCATCTGCTGGGGAGTCTTCACCCGCCCAAACAGGCCGCGGGTGGCGAGGTTGACGCTGACGTCGGTCGCCTGGGCAGAGAGCACCACCGCCACCAGCAGCGTATAGGGGTTGTGATACTCAAGCTCGGTCTGCGGCGACGGATTGACCTCGGCGATCCGCCGGAAGAATTCGAAAACCTGCGCGCGATTCACAGCGAATCGATGACGTCGCGCATCGAGTAGAGTCCGGCCGGCCTGCCGGACAGGAAGCGGGCGGCAGCGAGCGCGCCGCGGGCGAAGATCGCGCGGCTTTCGGCGCGGTGGGACAGAATCAGCCGCTCTTCGGGGCCGAGGAAGAGCACGTCGTGGTCGCCCGGCGCGGTGCCGCCGCGGATCGAGGCGTAGCCGATGGCGCCGGGCTCGGATTTGGGTTCGGTGCC
>JBDSBX010000138.1:0-5722 GCA_039921365.1 Sphingomicrobium sp.
TCGCGCCGCGTCGATCAAGGCGGCGGAAGCGGCCAAGGCGATCGAGAACGCCCAGCGCGACATCAACATCGCTTTCATGAACGAGGTTGCGCAAATCTTGTCGAAGATCGAGGTTTCGGTGTGGGACGTCCTCGCCGCTGCCCGCACCAAGTGGAATTTCCTGCCGTTCGAGCCCGGCCTGGTCGGCGGCCACTGCATCGGCGTCGACCCCTATTATTTGAGCCATCTGGCTCAGCAGCTCGGCCATGATCCGCAGGTCATCCTCTCAGGCCGCGCGATCAACGATGGCATGGGCGCGTGGATCGCCGACCAACTGCACGAGCGAATGGGCGCTAAGCCCCGCAGTGCATTGGTTCTCGGGCTGACATTCAAGGAAGACGTTCCCGACCTCAGGAACAGCCGCGTGTTCGATCTGGTGGCGCGGCTTCGCGACCTCGGCCACCGTGTCGATGTCGCCGACCCGCTCGCCGATCCCGCCGAGGTTGAGCGCGAATACGGCTTGTCGACGGTCGAACCCGGCGGATCGCGATATGATCTGGTCGTCGGCGCGGTTGCCCATTCCGGATACCGCGAGCTTTCGGCCGATGCCATCCACGGCCTGGTCACTAGCGGCGGCTTGCTCGCCGACCTCAAGAGCATGTGGCGCGACCGCCAATTGAGCCCTGCGATCCAGCGCTGGTCGCTGTAATGGCGGTTATTGCTGTCTGGAGGCATTGAAGCGATGCGCCACGACCCGTCCGCGAAACTTAAGCGATCGCTGTTTACGCGACGGCGGTTTCAATATGCGGGCGCGCTGGTGCTTGGCGCCCTGCTGCCGGCGGTCTTGCGCGGCACGATCCTGCCCGGGCTTCCCGGCGAAGCGACGAGCGTCAATGCGCTGTTCGGCAATCTCGTCGCGATCACCATCGCCTTCTGGATGCGGCTGTCGATTGAAACCTACCCGGGCATCCGCTCGACCTATGTGATCTTCCCAACCGCGCTGACCGGGCACGGCCTGGTCGTCCTGAGTTTCCTGCTGACCCGTTTGCCCTACGACCGCTTGAGCCTTGGCATGGGGTTCACTGCCAACGTGCTATGGAGCTATTTCATTTACTTCTATGCCGAGCGGACGATCCGCCAACGGATCGCCATCGTTCCGTTCGGAGCGATCGAGCAGCTGGACGAGATCGACAGCGTTGACTGGCTCAAGCTGTCGCGCCCCAGGCTTCGCGACGCCGCTGGGTGCAATGCCATCGTGGCTGACTTTGCCGCCGACTTGCCCGACAAGTGGGAAGCGTTCCTGGCCGATGCGGCGCTCGCCGGACGGATCGTCTATCAGGTCAAGCAATTGTCGGAATCGCTGACCGGCCGCGTCGAGCTCAGCCACCTTTCGGAGAACAGCTTCGGCTCGCTGCTCCCGGCGCGCGGCTATTTCTACTTGAAGTCGCTGGCGGACTTCCTGTTCGCGGTCGCGGTGCTGCCGTTCGCCTTGCCGCTGATGGCCATCGTCGCTTTGGCCATCCGCGCCGAGGGGCCAGGATCAATCCTGTTCCGCCAGGCGCGCGTCGGTTACGCCGGGGCGCGGATCACGGTCTACAAGTTCCGGACCATGAAGCCGGTGTCGATCGAGGATGAACGGCGCGCGGCGATGACTGGCGAGGACGACGAACGGATCACCCGGGTCGGCCGGTTGCTGCGCCAGACGCGGATCGACGAGTTGCCGCAGATCTTCAACATCCTGCGGTGGCAAATGAGTTGGATCGGTCCGCGCCCCGAAGCCGCGGTGCTGTCGACCTGGTACACCAGCGAGCTGCCTTTCTATCGCTACCGCCACGTCGTGAAGCCCGGAATTTCCGGCTGGGCGCAAGTCAACCAGGGTCATGTCGCCGAGGTCGCGGACGTGCGCTACAAGCTCCACTACGACTTCTACTACATCAAATATTTCTCGCCGTGGCTCGACCTGCTGATCGTGTTTCGGACGGTCAAGACCGTGCTCAACGGCTTCGGTGCGCGCTGACGTCCGGCGGACCGTGCAATTGAGCGGATTGCTAAGGCGCCGCGGGCGCGAATTCCAGCGCCTGGAGCGCGACACCGGGAGTGGGCGCGCGCTGGACTCGACCGTCGACGCGGCCGTGACTGCAGGCCCAGCTGAACTTGCCTTCCATCGCTGAGATTGGAACTACCGCTTCGGTGCCAGCGCAATCGCCCGTTAGCGCCTTCACTTCGGTGATCAATTTGGCCCAGGCGGCCCGGTCACGGTCCATGATGACATTGTTCGCGAGCGGCGCGGTGCCGATGTCCCCGGCGCGCCACACCGCCTGGGCGTTGGCGTAAGCAGCGGCCAATCCGGATGAAACGGGGATTGTGCGGTCGGCCAGCGCGCCGGCCTTGCCCAGCGCCAGCGCGGCGCGCCAGGTTGGCAGATAGGCGCCGCCATAGGTCAGGCTGGAGAATGCAAACAGGCCGACGCCCTTGTCGGGCAGAAGCAGGACATAGGAGCCGTAGCCGGGATAGCCGCCGCCATGCGCCGCGACCCGGCCGAGATCGCAATCGTCGGTGACCCGCCAGCCCATCGCATAAGCGCGCGCTTGGCGGCATGGCGGCCCGCCGATCGCCGTATCGCGCGCAATCCCTTCGATGAGATTGTTGCCGGTGACAATCTCGCGCACGCTCGAGCGGAGCACGGGGCCATTGTCTGCCCCGTCGCGCGCCGGCCAGGCGGAGAGCAGGAAAGCGACCCATTTGGAATAATCGCTGGCCGTGGTTTCGACCCCTCCCATGGCGCCGAACGCGCCGTCCCGCATGTCCGGCTCGCGCAGCCAACGATTGTCCTGCCAGCGATAGCCGATGCTGCGTGCGCCGGGCAGCGACGCGAAGATGTCGTAGCCAGTGGAGGTCATGTCGAGCGGAACCATGATCTCTTGCTTGATATAATCCTGGTAGCGAGTGTTGGAGGCATTGCTGATGATCCGCCCGAGAATGGCATAGCCAAGGTTCGAATATTCCATCGCCAGGCCCGGAGCGCGGGCGAACGGCACGCCCGCCCTGAGCAAGGCGGTGAAATCCGCCTCGGCCATGACTTGCTGGCGGTCGCCCCACGGATTGTCCTCGACGAAGCCGGCAGTGTGGGTGAGCAGATTACGCACGGTAATCCGCGGACTGTCGCTCGTCGGATGGGCCCAGTGCTTGAGCTCTGGAACATAATTTTCGGCAGGCGCGTCGAGCGACACCTTGCCCTCGTCGCGCAGTTTGAGAATGGCGAGCGCGGTGAACGCCTTTGACATCGACGCAATGCGGAAACGGCTGTCGCTGGTGACCGGCGCATTGGCCGCGAGATCCTCGACGCCGAACCCGTGAACCGCGATGAGCCGGCCGTCCGCGACCACGCCATAGACCAGCCCCGGCGCATGTGCAGCGCGCTGCCAGTCGGCGAAAATCCGGTCGATCTGGGCCAGTGTGGCCCGGTCGGGACCAGCGGCGGCGGCGGGTCGTGTGAGGCACAGTGCAAACAGACCCAAGAGCACGTGACGCTTCATCGTTTCCCCCCAATCGAACGAGGAAAGGCTAAGGCGCGCAACCGGGGGAGTCACGCCGATATTGTCGATCTACTCAGGCAGCGAGCCGCTCGAGTTGCTCGCTGACTTCGAGCCAGCGCGCTTCGGCGAGGCGGAGTTGCTCGGCGAGCTGGATGCGGCGTTGGCTGAGCTCGCTCAAAGCTTGCGGGCAGGCGACATCGGCGAGTTCGCGATCGAGCGCGGAGCATTGCGCCGCCAGGCGGGCACTGACGGCTTCGGCTTCGGCCGCGGCTTTCTTGAGCGCGCGAGCGCTTTCCCGGGCCTTAGACCCGGCTTTGCGGTCGGCCTTTGAAGGCTTGGCCTTGGCGTCGGTCTTGGGCTGGTTCCGTCCAAGCACGAAGTCGATGTAATCGTTGATGCTCCCCGGATAATCCTTCGCTCCGCCATGCTCGACGAGCACCAGCCGGTCGGCGGTTAATTCGACCATGTGGCGGTCGTGGCTGATCAGGATGACCGCGCCGTCATAGCCGTTCAACGCCTGGACCAGCGCCTCGCGGGCATCGACGTCGAGATGGTTGGTCGGCTCGTCGAGGATCAGCAGATGCGGGGCGTCGCGGGTGATCAGCGCCAGCGCCAGCCGGGCGCGCTCGCCGCCCGAAAGCTTGCCGACTAGGGTCGTCGCCTTGTCGCCTGAGAAACCGAACCGGCCGAGCTGGGCGCGGACCGCGGCCGGGGTCTTGCCGGACATAGCGCGGGTCATGTGCTCGAGCGGCGTATCCTCGCCGTGCAGCTCCTCGACCTGATATTGGGTGAAATAACCGACCTTCATCTTGCCCGAGGCGTGGATTTCGCCGGCCATCGGCGTGAGCTGCGCGGCCAGCAGGCGGGCGAGGGTGGTCTTGCCGTTGCCGTTGCGGCCGAGCAGCGCGATGCGGTCGTCGGGGTCGATGCGCAGGTTGAGCTTTTTTAGCACCGGCGTGTCCGCAGCATAGCCGACCGCGGCCATGTCGAGGGTGATCAGCGGCGGGCGAAGCTCGCTTGGGGACGGGAAGTCGAAGCTCAGGCTGGGATCGTCGGCTAGGGCCGCAATCGGCTGCATCTTGGCGAGCATCTTGGCACGCGACTGGGCCTGCTTGGCGGTCGAGGCGCGGGCGGAGTTGCGGGCGATATAATCCTGGAGGCGGGCACGCTGGGCATTCTGCGATGCCTGCGCCGCGGCGATCTGCGCGACGCGCTCGGCGCGCAGCTTCTCGAAGCCGTCGTAATTGCCCGAATAGAGGCTGATCTTGCCGCGCTCTAGGTGGGCGATGGTGTCGACGACATTGTTCAAGAGATCGCGTTCATGGCTGATGACGATCAACGTGCCGTCATATGCCTTGAGGAAATTCTCGAGCCATAGCGTCGCTTCGAGGTCGAGGTGGTTCGACGGCTCATCGAGCAGCAAAACGTCGGGCTGGGAGAATAGCAAAGCGGCCAAGGCGACGCGCATTCTCCAACCGCCCGAAAAGCTGTCGAGCGGCTGGCCCTGCATGGCCTCGTCGAAGCCGAGGCCGAGCAGGATGCGCGCGGCGCGGGCGTCGGCGGCGTAGGCGTCAATCGCCAGCAGCCGGTCGTGGAGATCGCCGAGGCGGTGGGCGTCGTGGCAATGCTCGGCTTCGGCGAGCAGCGCGGCGCGCTCGGTATCGGCGGCGAGCACGGTGTCGAACGGCGTGGCGTCGCCGCTCGGCGCGTCCTGGGCGATGTAGCCCAAGCGGGTGCGGCGCGGCATTTCGACTTCGCCTTCGTCGGCTTCCAGCTGGCCGATGATGACCTTGAGCAGAGTCGACTTGCCGGCGCCGTTGCGGCCGATCAGCCCGACGCGGCTGCCCGGCGGGATCGCCGCCGTAGCGCGGTCGAGGATCGTCCGCCCGCCAAGGCGCACCGTGATTTCGGAGATGGTCAGCATGGCAGCGCGCCTAGCAGCCAATTGCGGCGGTGGCGAGACGGCGCCCGGACCGGCCACGGACTAAGCTCTCGATCATCTTGCGACACGGGTGGCTTCCAGGAGACGCTCAAACGGATCCACACTCTGGTGGGGGACACCATCCGGTGGTTTTGCCCCAATCGTTCCCGATCAGTTTGGCCGCTGAGCAATTCGCGTCGCCTGCACCCAAACTAACGCGTGATCGGCGAATGATCAGGAAATGATCGGCAAATGCACATCGCCGGTGCGGAGCTCAGTTTCTACG
>JBDSBX010000139.1:0-13886 GCA_039921365.1 Sphingomicrobium sp.
GGCCGTAGTCACGCCCGAAGACCGATGCGAACACGATGCCGACGGCGACCACGGACGTGACGTTGGGGATGAGCATCCCGACGCGCCAGCCGGTCTTCCACTTCAGCAACGCATTGTTGAGGACGGCGGCCAGCCCAAGGGCCAGGAACAGCTGGGGGATCGTGGTCAGGGTAATGGCGGCCGGCGCGTAGGCCAGCGTGTCGGCGAAGACGGCGTTGGCGAGGATGACGCCGCCAACCGCCAGCGGCAGCCAAAAAATCAACAGCCGGACGCGCAGGACATGGCGGTAACCGGGCTCGACCGGCTGCAGGACCCCCACTTCTCGTCCGGCATCGCCGCCGCCGGTCACTCCGCCCATCGGTGATGTTCGGCGGTCACGCGGCGCACGGTGCCCGAACTCGCGCGCATGACGACGCTCTCGGTGGTGATAATATCGTTGCGGACATGAACGCCGGCGAGCAGCGAGCCGTCGGTAACGCCCGTGGCGGCGAAGATGCAGTCACCCTTGGCCATGTCGTCGATCGCGTAAATCCGGTCAAGATCGTCGATCCCCCAGCGGCGGGCGCGGCCGCTTTCATCGTCGTTGCGGAACAGTAGCCGGCCCTGGATCTCCCCGCCAACGCAGCGCAGCGCCGAAGCCGCAAGCACGCCTTCGGGCGCCCCCCCAGTACCCATGTAGACGTCGATCCCGGTCGCCGGGTTGGTGACGGCAATCACTCCGGCGACGTCGCCGTCGGGGATCAGCTGGATGCCGCAGCCGAGCCCGCGCAGCTCGGCAATCAGCTCGGCGTGGCGCGGCCGGTCGAGCACGCAGACGTTAATCTGCGAAGCGTCGACGCCCTTCGCCTTGGCGACCGAGCGGATATTGTCCGACGGGCTGCGGGCGAGGTCGATGGTTCCCGCGTCATATCCGGGGCCGATCGCGAGCTTATCCATGTAGACGTCGGGCGCGTTCAACAGGCAGCCCTGCTCGGCGATGGCGAGCACGGCGAGCGCGTTGGGTCCGCCTTTGGCGGTGATGGTCGTGCCCTCCAGCGGGTCGAGCGCAATGTCGATCTTCGGGCCGCTGCCCTGGGCGCTGCCGACGCGCTCGCCGATGAACAGCATCGGCGCTTCGTCGCGCTCGCCTTCGCCGATGACCACGATGCCGTCCATTGGCAGCTCGTTGAGAGCCGCGCGCATTGCTTCGACCGCGGCATGGTCGGCGGCCTTCTCGTCGCCGCGCCCGATCAATTTCGCCGCAGCGATCGCCGCCGCCTCGGTGACTCGCACCATCTCCAGAACCAGGACGCGGTCGAGGACGGTCGAGGGGGCGGCCCGGTTCATAAGCTTGGATACTTCCATGTCGTGATTGGCCTGCGGATAGGCAGGCAGCCTGGGCTTGTCGAGGCGGCTATTCGTCCGCCTCGTGCTCGAGCAGTTCGGTGCGGATGCGGACTGAGCGGGAGGCGATCCGGGTCTCGACCAGGAAGATGAAAAACCCGAGGCCGATAGCGACGATCGAGGCAATGAACAGGATGGCGATGGCCGCTCCAAGCGGCGTTTCGGTGAATGGATCGGAAAACAGCGGCACGACTACCGACGCAGATCAGTATCGCCGAGAGAACGGTAAAGAAAATCGCCCAGTTGACGATTCCAATCCGGCGGTCGAGCACCCGCAGCTCATTGACCAGCCGGGCGTGTTCCTCGCCTCGGCAGTTGAGGAGCCGGGGCTCCATCGCCCGCGCCCGGTCGACGATCCGCGCTAACCGCAAGGCGCAAACATTGAGGAATGCTCCGGTCCCGGCAAGCAGGAACACCGGCGCGATCGCAGTGTGGATGATCCCGGCAACTTGGCCGACGGATGAGAGCGAAGCGACCACGCCTGTCAGCCGTCCGTCCCCTCTCGCTCGCAGCTTGCCACCTCGAGCAGGAGCAGCCCGGTAGCGACGAAGCTCAACGCCACGATCCACGCGAAGCTGGCGACGATCGCGGGGGTCGGGCCGAACAGCAGGACGACCACGCTCGACAGCGACAGGCCGACGAGCAGAACCAGCGCCAGCACGAAATCGGTGATCGCCGCAATGCCCGTCCACGTCCGCACCGAACCGCGGACGCGGCGGCTCTTGATGGCGAGGATGATGCTCCGCAGCGCCAGCCAGCCGATGACGATGTTGACGATCGGAAAGAATTTCGAATCGCGGTTGAGCAGGAACAGCAACCCGGCGAGGACGGTGACGGCTCCGGCCATCATTGCCAGGTCGCGCGTTTCGCGGCGAATCCGGCCGGCGGCCAGCTCGATCAGCCCGGCGGCAAGCAAAAGGGCGCCGATGACGGAGCTCGATATGCCCTTCTCGACCGGCAGCAGCGCAGCGCCCGCACTGAGCACGAACATCGCGACGCCGGCAATGCTGATCCACCGCGAGCGACTTTGGTCGGCTAGATCGGGTTGATCGGTTGTGGCCATGGCCGGTGTGTAGCAAAGTCTCGCGCCGGCAACCATGCGGCTGGTCAGACACTTGGTCAGCCTTTGGCCAGCATCCGCTTTATGCCGCGCGCCGCCTGCCGCAGGCGCTGCTCATTCTCGACCAGCGCGATGCGGACGAAGCCTTCGCCTTCCTCGCCGAACCCGACACCGGGCGCGACCGCGACATGGGCGTCGGTCAGCAGACGCTTGGCGAATTCCATCAAACCAGCCTCGCGGAATTGCTCCGGGATTGGGGCCCAGGCGAACATCGACGCTTCCGGCACGGGAATCTCCCAGCCCGCGCGGCCGAAGCATTCGACCAGCACGTCGCGGCGCCTCCTGTAGAGTGCGCGATTGTCGGCGACGATGTCCTGCGGGCCGTTCAGCGCGGCGGTCGCCGCCGCCTGAACCGGGGTGAAGGCGCCGTAATCGAGGTATGACTTGACCCGCGCCAGCGCCGCGATCAGCCGCGCGTTGCCGACCGCGAAGCCGATCCTCCAGCCGGCCATCGAGTAGGTCTTGGACATCGACGTGAACTCGACCGCGACGTCCTTGGCGCCCTCGACCTGGAGGATCGACGGAGTCGGGACGTCGCCGAAATAGATTTCGGCGTAAGCGAGGTCGGAGATGATGATCAGCTCGTGCTCGCGGCCGAAGGCAACCAGTTTCTCGTAGAATGGCAGGTCGGCGACGTAGGCGGTCGGGTTGGACGGATAGCCGATCACCAGCACCTTGGGCCGCGGCACAGTGAAGCGCATCGCCATCTCGAGGCGGCGGAAGAAATCCTCGCCCGGCGCGGCCGGGATCGAGCGCACCGCGGCGCCGGCGATGATGAAGCCGAAGCTGTGGATCGGGTAGCTCGGGTTGGGGGCAAGCACGACGTCGCCGGGGGCGGTGATCGCCTGGGCGAGATTGGCGAGGCCTTCCTTGGAACCCAGAGTGACGATCACTTCGCTGCCCGGGTCGACGCTAACGCCGAAGCGGCGCTGATAATAAGCGGCCTGGGCCTTGCGCAGACCCGGGATGCCGCGGCTCGCCGAGTAGCGGTGGGCGTTGGGTTTGGCCGCAACTTCGCACAATTTGTCGATGACGTGCTTGGGCGGCGCCCCGTCCGGGTTGCCCATGCCGAGGTCGATGATGTCCTCGCCGCGGGCGCGCGCCGCCGCCTTCATCGCGTTGACCTCGGCGAACACGTAAGGCGGCAGGCGGCGGATGCGGTAAAAGGTCTCGTCCATTTGGCGTCATTGCGGGGAGCATAGCGACGAAGCAATCCAGTTTCGCTTTGCCGGATTGCTTCGCTTCACTGGCAATCAGGCGTAAAGAGGCGCGATGACCGAAGAGACCAACCCCGGCCCGGCCGCCGGCGGCATGCCGAGCCTCGAGGATTGGCAGCACTGGACGCTGGTGATGGGCCGCACTCAGCAAATGCTGATGCAGGCGTGGGCCGACGGCCTCGACGGCAGCGGCAGCAAGAGTCAGCCGTTCGCCGGCTGGGACGCGATGCCGGGCATGGCCAGCCCGGGCGCGTTTGGGTTCGGCCTGCCGGGCACAACTGGCCCCGAAGCTGGGGCGGCCACTGACCCGATGGCGCTGATGACGGCCGGTGCCCAGGCCTGGGCCAAGGGGCTCGAAGCGTGGGGCCAGATGCTCGGCGTCGATGCCAGCAAGACCGAAGCCAAGGACCGCCGGTTCGCCGCCCCCGAATGGCGCGACAACCCGCTGTTCGACACAATTCGCCAGACCTATCTGGCGCTGTCGGACCGGATGCTTGGCTCGGTCGACGAGATCAAGGATGTCGACGAAGCCACCCGGCTCAAGATGAAGTTCGCGGTCAGGAATTTCGTCGACGCGATGAGCCCGTCCAATTTCGCGCTGACCAATCCGCAGGTCCTCAAGCGGACGATCGAGAGCCGCGGCGACAATTTGCTCAAGGGTCTCGCCAACATGCTCAAGGACATCGCCGCCGGGCAGATGACGCAGAGCAAGCCGGGTGCGTTCGAAGTCGGCCGGAACCTCGCGACGACGCCGGGCAAGGTGATTCACGAAACGCCGCTCTACCAGCTGATCCAGTACACGCCCGCGACCGAGATGGTGCTGGCGACGCCGCTTGTGGTGTTCCCGCCGTGGATCAACCGCTTCTACATCCTCGACCTGTCCCCGGAAAAAAGCTTCGTCAAATGGTGCGTCGACCAAGGCGTCTCGCTGTTCATGGTCAGCTGGAAATCGGCCGACGAGAGCACCGCCGACACCGGCCTCGACGATTATGTGTTGCGCGGGCAAATCGATGCGATCGACACCATCCGCGGCCTGCTCGGTGTCGCCAGCGTGCACGCCATCGGCTATTGCGTCGCCGGCACGACTTTGGCAGCGACGCTCGCCTATCTGGCCGCCAAGGGCGAGGCGGCCAAGGTCAAGTCGGCGACATTCTTTACCGCCCAAGTCGATTTCGCCGAAGCCGGTGATCTGAAGCTGTTCCTCGGGCCGGAAGTGATGGGTCTGCTCGAGCAATTGACGACCGAAAAAGGCTTTCTCGATGGCCGCTACATGGCGGCGACCTTCAACCTGCTGCGCGGCCGCGACCTGATCTGGAGCTATGTCGTCAACAATTATTTGCTGGGCGAGGAGCCGACGCCATTCGACCTGCTCCACTGGAACAGCGACACCACCAATTTGCCGGCCGGCTGGCACCGCAATTATCTCGAGACGCTGTACCAGGGGAACAAGCTGGTCGAACCCGGCGGCATCGCGGTCGCGGGGACGCCGATCGATCTCGGCACCATCAAGACGCCGTGCTATATCCAGGCCGGCCGCGAAGATCACATTGCCCCGCCGCAAAGCGTGTGGAAGGCGATGAACCACTTCGCCGGCGACAAGCGCTTCGTGCTCGCCGGGTCGGGCCACATCGCCGGCGTGGTCAACCCGCCCGCCGCCGGAAAATATCAATATTGGGTCAACGACGAGCCATGTGCGACGCTCGAATCATTCATCGACGGCGCCACCGAGCAAAAAGGCAGCTGGTGGCCAGACTGGATGGCCTGGCTCAAGGTGCAGGACCCGAAGACCGTCGAAGCCAAGGGCGCGCGGATCCCCGGCAAGGGGAAGGTCAAGGCGATCGAGGATGCGCCGGGCCGCTACGTCAAGGAGCGTTAAAGGATGCCACCGCCGAGCATCAGCCGGATGATGCCGACGACGATCACGAACAGGTTCAAATTGCGGCCCGCATTGCCGCGCGAGGCCATGCCGACTGCGGCGCCGACCACCGCCAGGGAATGATCAACCAGTTGGCCCAGCCGAGCAGTGGCAGGAAAGCAATGACCGCGAAGACCAGCGCAACGACACCGATGATCAGCGAGACCAGGTTCAACATGGCGGCTGCTTAGCAGTTAATTGGCGGTTGCCACAGGCGCAATGTTGGCCAGCGTTTCATTACCGCAGCGGATTTCCACCGTTCCGATCGGCTGGTTCAACGGCCACTCGCCGCGCAGCTCGTGCGTGACCTGAGCCTGGCTTGCCGGACCCATCGGGGGGAAGACGTTGACCGTAGCGAACGCTTGCGCCGGATAGGTCTTTCGAACCTGCAGCGAGCGATCGAAGGTGACTTGATAGCCGCCGGTCCGGGTGACGACCTTGCCAGTCACGGTCAGCGTCGGCCGGACGCCCGCACCGGGCGTCGCGACCCATGCCCGCCACTGTTGCGACGAAATTATCGGGCAGGTGAGCTGCGGTCCCGGGGTGTAAGTGGGCGGGTAGGGAGCGGGGGCCGGATAGGCCGGGCCTGGCGCGTACGGAGCAGGCGGGTAAGCTTCGCCGGAATAAGGAGGCGAATTCGGCTGGCCGAGGGGGAGTGTGTCGCAGGCAGCGAGCAGCAGCGCGGCGGCACCGAGCAAAAACAGGCGTTTCATGCCGCTAGCAATCCATAACGGCCATTCCGGTTCCGTCATTCCGGCGGTTGCGGTGCCGGACAAGTTCGCGGCGCGCGGATCAGCTCGAGCACGTACAGTGCGAGCGCCGTCCAGATCGCTCCGAAGGCAGTCGCATGGGCGCGGCTGAAGGGCTCGCCATAAAGCCACACCGCGCACCCGAACTGCAGGGTCGGAGCGAGGAACTGGAGCATGCCAAGCGTCGAATAGGGCAGCCGCCGCGCGGCCGCGGTGAACAATAGCAGCGGGGTCGTCGATACCACTCCGGCCGCAACCAGCAAATTGGTGTCGCTCATCGTGACTCCCAAAATCGGGACACCGAGCGCGTAACGCCAGGCCAGCCAGCCGAGCGCGAGAGGGAAGAGCAGCGCGGTCTCAACCCCCAGCCCGGCGACTGCGTCGACCGTGGCGATCTTGCGGAGCAGCCCGTAGGTGGCGAAGCTGACGCACAAGGTGAGGCTGATCCATAGCTGGCCGAGGGCCCCCGCGGCGAGCGCAAGAATTCCGGCGGCGGCAATGGCGATCGCGAGCCATTGCAGCCAGGACAGGCGTTCCTTGAGGATGAACCGGCCGAGCAGAACGTTGGCCAGCGGATTGAGATAGTAACCAAGGCTCGCCGCCAGAATATGGCCGCTGGTCACCGCATAGACGTAGAGCAGCCAGTTGACGCCGATCAGCGTCGCGGTGGTCAGCAACAGCAGAAGGGTCCGCCGCCGCCGGATGGCTTGCCTCGCCTCGTCCCAACTGCGGCTGACAAACATTAGCAAGGCGAGAAAGGGCAGCGACCACAGCACCCGGTGGGCGACGATGTCGAGCGACGAGATCGCGCCCAGCGCCTTGAAGTAAATCGGCATGACGCCCCACAACCCGTAGGCGGCGATCCCGAAGATGAATCCACGACGAGCGTCGCGATCGGGCGGTCCGGAAGAAGCGGCGGCGTTCATTCGACGCGCGCCTAGCCGCGCTCAGCGAGAAGGGAAAGCGCATGCTGAACGCGGCGTTGGTTGAAACGGCGCGCCCGCACTGCCACGTTGCACCGGCGCGTTTCATAAAAGGCCTGATACCCTTGCCACTCCCTTCCGCTCGCTTGCGCACTGCTGTCCTGGCCAGCCTGGTCGCCGCCATCGCCGCCATCGCCGCCTGCGCCGTGCAGCCCAAGCCGGTGAAGCGGGTGGGCGCGACCGTGGTCGTCGAGGCCCCGTCCAAGTCCGACGGCTGGATGCAGATCGCCACTGCGGCGGACGAGTCGCGGATCTCGCGGCTGGGATTGGCGTGGCAACAGGCGCTGGCCGACGCCCGCCGGGGCTTTGCCGGCGACCTTAGGCGGGAAGGCGTGGTTCTCGAGCCGCGAGCCGCGCTGCCCCGCCCCGCGCCGACTCCCGGAAGCTATAACTGTCGCCTGATCAAACTCGGCAAGGGGACGGCTAAGGCGGTCGCGTTCGAGCGCTTCAAGCCGTATTTTTGCTATGTGCAAGTCGAGGACGACCTGCTGACCATCGTCAAGCAGACTGGCAGCCAGCGCCCGGCGGGCCGATTGTGGGAAGATGACCAGCCCGACCGCCTGGTGTTCCTCGGCAGTCTGGCGCTCGGCGACCAGCAGCCGCCGCTCGCTTATGGCGACGATCCCAAGCGCGACATGGCCGGAGTGATCGAACGGATCGCGCCGTTCCGCTGGCGGCTGGTGATCCCATGGCCGCAGGGCACGTCGAAGCTCGACGTGTTTGAGCTGACCCCGGTCGCCGACCAGCCCGAATGACTTCGGCAGGGCGGCTTGCCGACCCCCAAGAGGTTCGCGCTCATCTGATCGCCGCCGCCGGCGCCGCCCAGCCCATCACTTACTCGGAGTTGCTCAACCAGCTCGGCCACGAGTTCACCCGGCCCAAGATGCGCGCGCTGTGCAAAGTGCTGGGTTCCGTCGATCGCGACGGTACGGAGCGCGGCGAGCCCGAGCTTGCAGTGCTCGTCGTGCGCCAGTCGGACGGCATGCCGGGGCAGGGTTGGTGGGTGGATGGCGGAGCGTCGAGCCACGATTATACCGGCCCGTGGGATGGACCGCAGGCCCGGCGGCTGGTCGACCGGCTTCAGGCCCGCGCGTTCGACTATTGGTCTTCTCGTCATTGCGAAGAGCGCTAGCGACGCAGCATTCCAGAGGCATCGAGCTGGATTGCTTCGCTCCGCTCGCATTGACGGCTGGGAGAAGCTAAGCGCGCGGCGATGGCTGAACCGCGCAACTTCACTGTGACCGAGGACGACGACGGCATCCGCCTCGACCGCTGGTTCAAGCGCAACCTGCCCGAAGCAAGCTTCAACATCGTCTCGCGCTGGGCGCGCACCGGACAGCTTCGCGTCGACGGCAAGCGCGCCACGCCTGGCGACCGGATCGAAGCCGGGCAGCAGATCCGCGTGCCGCCGCCCGAAGCCGCGCCGACCAGCACCGCTCGGCCGCAGCGCAAGGTTGAACTGCTGACCCCCGAAGAGACCGAGTTGGTCCGCGAGATGGTCATCTATCGGGACCCGCACGCGTTCGTCCTCGCCAAGCCGCCCGGTCTTGCCACGCAAGGTGGGACCAAGACCCACCAGCACCTCGACCGCCTGCTTGACGGCCTCGCCGACGACTCGGGCGCGCGACCCAAGCTGGTCCACCGGCTCGACAAGGATACCTCGGGCGCGCTGCTGGTGGCACGGACGGCGCGAGCTGCCGGCCATTTCGCCAAGGCCTTTGCCGGCCGCACGGCGCGCAAAGTCTATTGGGCGCTGATTGTCGGCGTGCCGAGCCCCGAGGAAGGCTTGATCGACCTGCCGCTCGCCAAGCAGCCCGGCACCGGCGGCGAGAAGATGCACGTCAGCGAGGAGGCGGGGCAGCCGGCAAAAACTCGCTGGCGAGTTATCGAACGCGCCGGCAACCGCACCGCCTGGGTCGAATTGCAACCCCTGACAGGGCGCACGCACCAGCTGCGCGCGCATTTGGCGGCGATCGGCCACCCGATCGTCGGCGACGCCAAATATGGCGGACCCGAAGCCTTTTTGACCGGCGGGATCAGCCGCAAGCTTCACCTCCACGCGCGCCGCATTCGCATCGATTCGCCCGGCGGCGGGACGATCGACGTCACCGCCGAAGTCCCGCCGCACTTTGCCGAGACGCTGGCAACGCTGGGCTTCGAGCCGATGGCCGGCGACATGCTGCCGCTCGACCGACCCGATCCGGCGAAGTCGCTGGAGGTCAAGCAGCGCCGCGAGGCGGCCGCCGCCAAGTCCCGCCGCCGCGAACGCAAAGGCGAACGGCGCAGCCGCGGCGGCCCCAAGCCCGCCCGCACAGGGCGCCGCTGATGCACCCCAACCGCGCCTTCAACTGGGACGACCGCCAGGCGATGCTCGAGTTCGCCGGCACCCACGCATTCGCTCACATCTTCACGGCCGACATGGACGGCGTATTCGTTGCCCATGCGCCGATCGTCGTGACCGAGCACGGGCGCGTGCAATTCCATGTTTCGCGCCGCAACCGCGCGGCGGGGCAGTTTGCTGATAGCCCTGTGTTGATCAGTGTCGCCGGCCGCGACGCCTATCACAGCGCCAATTGGTATTCGTCGGAAGATCAAGTGCCGACCTGGCTCTACGAAACGGTCGAGATCGAAGGCTATGCTCGGCAGCTGAATGAGCAGGAGCTGATCGCCCAAGTCGATCGCTTGACCGACGTGATGGAGCGCCGCTGGTCGCCCGAAGCGCCGTGGAGCCGCGCCAAGATGACTCCCGGAAAATTCGAAGTGATGGTCAGGGCGATCGTCGGCTTCGAGGTCGAGCCGCGCGACATTCGCGGTACCCGCAAGTTCAACCAGCACAAGCCGGCCGCGGATGTCGAGGCGAACATTGCTGGTCAGACGGGGGCTGGCCGCCAGGACATCGCCGCCGCGATTCGCGAAACGGCGACCGGCCAATGAACCGGCTGGCGATCTTCGATTGCGACGGGACGCTGGTCGACAGCGCCGCGACGATCCACGCCGCGGTGGCGGAATCATTCGCTGAGCATGGCCTCGCGGTGCCGCCGGTTGAAGAGAGTTGCCGGGTGATCGGCCTCAGCCTGGTCGAGGCGATGGCGGCGCTGGTGCCCGATGCCAGCCATGACCAGCACCTCCGGCTGACCGCGACCTACAAGGCAAAATTCATTGCCGCCCGGGCCGAAGGCCGCGTCGAGGAACCGCTGTTCGACGGCATCGCCGAGCTGCTTGATGCGCTGGCAGCCGACGGCTGGCTGCTCGCCGTTGCGACCGGCAAGTCGGCACGAGGCCTGCACTACTGCCTTGAAAGTCACGGCATCGCCCAGCGCTTCGTCTCGCTCCAGACTGCCGACCTGCATCCGTCCAAGCCCGACCCGTCGATAGCGCTGCAGGCGATGGCCGACGCCAACGCCGGGCCCGGCACGACCGTCGTCATCGGCGATACTTCCTTTGACATGGGGATGGCCCGCGCGGCCGGCGCAAAGGGGCTCGGCGCCGGCTGGGGCTATCACGACGAACAGGAACTGCTCGACGGCGGAGCAGCGGCGGTGGCCGGCCATCCGCTCGAAATCCTGCCGTTGATCGGTCGAGCGAGGGACAAACTCTATGGCTGACGACGCGCTCTGGAAGCGCCGATTCCACATCTTCGCCATGATTCGGCTGGCCGGGCTGGCGACCATCTTCTTGGGCGTTGCGATCGCTTACACCGACCTGGCGCGCGCCGGCGGCTGGCCGGTGGTCGGCACAGTCGTCGCCATCCTGGGACTGATCGACGCGGTGTTCGCCCCGAAGGTCCTCAAGAAGCAATGGGAGCGCGAGGACGCCCAATGACGCGGCTTTGGCGGTGAAGCGCTTCTGGAAAGTTGCCCAGGCGGTGCCGGCCGGCGAGGGATGGGGGGTGACGCTGGACACAGCGTCGCTGAGGACTCCGGGCCGGGCATTGCTGGCGGTGCCTGCCGAAGCCCTTGGGCTGGCGATTGCCCGCGAATGGGCGACCGCGGAAGGGACGATCAAGCCGCGGGCGATGCCGCTCACCGGGCTCGCCAACGCCGCGATCGACCGCATCGAGCCGGACACACCCGCCTTCGCCGCCAAGCTGGGCGAATATGCGCAAGGCGACCTCGTTTGCTATCGCGCCGAGGGACCAGAGACCCTGGTCGCCTGGCAACGCGAGCATTGGGACGGGCTTCTGACCTGGGCGCGGCGGCGCTACGATGTCGATTTCGTCACGACGACGGGGATCGTTCACGTCGACCAGCCGCAGGCGACGGTTGCTCGGCTGATCCAGGCGGTCGCCGAACTCGACCCATTCCGTCTTGCCGGCCTGTCCCCGCTGGTGACCATCGGCGGCTCGCTGATCGCGGCCTTGGCCGTGAGCGAGACCGCGCTGAAGCCCGAACAGGCGTGGCTCTCGGTCAGCATCGACGAGCGCTGGCAGATCGAGAAATGGGGCGCGGACGCGGAAGCCGAAACGGCGCTGGCCAATCGGCGTTCGGACTATCTCGCCGCCGCCCGCTTCCTCGACCTGCTGGACTAAGCGGGGCCGGGCGCGGCGACCAGGTCGCGGACAAAGGCGACCAGCCCGGCCTGCCGCGACCGCTTCAAGCGCTCGGCGGCAACGATCGCGCGGACGTCGGCAAGGCATTGGTCGGTGTCGTTGTTGACCAGCACATAATCATATTCGGCCCAGTGGCTGATCTCTCCGGCGGCGCGCGCCATCCGGTCGCCGATGACCTCGTCGCTGTCCGTGCCGCGCTGCTTGAGCCGCCGTTCGAGCTCGGGCATCGACGGCGGCAGCAGGAAGATCCGGACCAAATCCTCGCCCATCGCCGAATGGAGTTGCTGGGTGCCCTGCCAGTCGATGTCGAACAAGATGTCACGGCCGTCCCGCAAGGCGTCCTTCACCGGCATTTTGGGCGTGCCGTAGCGGTGACCAAACACCTGCGCCCATTCGACGAACTCGCCGGCGGCGATCATTGCGTCGAACTCGGCATCGCTGACGAAATGATAGTCGACATCGTCGCGCTCGCCGGGCCGCTTCGGCCGGGTGGTCGCGCTGATCGACAAGGTAATCGCCGGGTCGGAACCGAGCAGCATTCTCGAAATCGTCGACTTGCCCGCCCCCGAGGGCGACGACAGGACAATCAGCAGGCCGCGGCGGCGGCGCCCGTTATGGTCATCGGTCGGCAGGTCCATGCCCGCTCTTGCTTCGGGCGAGCGGTAGCCGTCAAGCGCCGCTAATTTTAACGCGGAAATGTTGCAGTGCACCATTTTTTGCTTGAAATGCCGCCACGAGATGCTTATTGTGCACTGCAGCAAACAAAGGAATGAATTTCAAATGACCGACCAGACCAAGATTCAGGCTGAAGCCGCCGTCGACGCGCCCGCGAAGGTCGTCAAGGCCATTGCCGACACCGCCAACAAGGCGGCCGCGGACACGGCCAAGGCCGCCAAGACGGCCAAGCGCTCGACCGCCGCCAAGCGTGGCGCTGCAAAGCGTTCGACGAAGCGCGCCAAGTCGGCCGTTGCCGCTCGCAAGACCCGCCGTTCGAAGACCGTTCGCACCCCCCGCACGGCCGCGCGGAAGCCCGCCGCGGCCGCTTTCACCACGAGGACCCCGACCATGAATTCGATTCCCAATCTGTTCGAAGGCTTCAATGCTTTCACCGGCAATTCGCCGTTCCAGGCGCTGTTCACCCAGACCGGTGAGCGCGGCCAGGACGCCGTCAAGAAGTCGCAAAAGGTTGCCCAGGAATTGACCGACCTCGCCCGTGCCAACGTCGAAGCGATCGTTGAGGCCGGCCGCGTTGCCGCCGAAGGCGCGCGCTCGATTGGCCAGGACGCCGTCGCCCGCAGCCGTGAAGGCGCCGAGCAGGCGGCCGACGCGATCCGTTCGCTGACCGAAGCCAAGTCGCCGACCGAGTTCGTGCAGCTCCACAGCGAGCTCGCTCGCACGTCGTTCGACCGCATTGTCGCCGAGACTTCGCGCTGGACCGAATCGATGGTCAAGCTGGCTGGCAAGGCTGTCCAGCCGCTGTCGAACCGCGCAACCGCCAATGCCGAGCGGATCAACAATATCGTTGCCTGACCCTCTCCCCTCCTTTTAGTCAGGTAATGCTTGGCGGCCGCCCTTCCCCAAGGGCGGCCGCCTTTTTTATTGAAAGCGCGCGGCCGACTTTTTTATGTCGGCTGAAACGGGATGCAGCTTGCGGCGTGCTAAGCCGTTGCCATATTCATGGGGACGAAGATGAGCCTGCGCTGGACGATGATGGCGGACGAGCCCCATGAGGGCGACGGCCTCGAGGATATCGAGACCGGCGTTGCCACCCGAACTCGCCCGCGAACCAAGAAGCCGTCCAACTACAAGGTGCTGATGCTCAACGACGACTACACGCCGATGGAGTTCGTCGTCCTCGTCCTCCAGCGCCACTTCTCGATGAGCATCGAGGATGCGACCCGGGTGATGCTCCAGGTCCACCAGCAGGGCCTCGCGATCTGCGGCGTATTCACTTACGAAGTCGCCGAGAC
>JBDSBX010000140.1:0-5262 GCA_039921365.1 Sphingomicrobium sp.
GCAGCAGGCCTTCGCGGAATTCCGTGACCTGCTGACCATCCTTGAGAACGATGGCATCGCGGCCGACGAGGTCGATGCGGCTGATGTGCGCGTCGAGGTTGATGCGGACCGTCGGCCAGTTCAACCGCGCCGCGACCTGCTCGATGTGGGTCGACTTTCCGGTGCCGTGATAGCCCTGGATCATGACCCGGCGGTTGCGTGCGAAACCGGCGCAGATTGCCAGCGTCGTGTCCGGGTCGAACACATAAGCGGGGTCGAGGTCGGGGACGCGTTCATCGGCCTCGCTGAACGCCGGCACTTCCATATCCGAATCGATTCCGAAAAGCTCGCGGACTTTGGCGATCTTGTCGGGCGACTCCATCACGGTGTCGCTACGGCTTTCGGGATTCACATTGGCGAGATCGGTCATGGTGGAGGGCCTTAGGCCAAGGGCGCTTTCGCCTCAATAAGGCGGCGCCAGGAATCGGGGTTCACGCAACCTTGGGTGGCAGCGGAAAGAGCGTGGTGAAGCGCTCCGCAAGCCGGATGTCGCCCGCGACCGCGATCGAGTCAAGCGGCGCACCGCCATAGACCACGGCGGCCAGATCGGTCGGGGCGGCCGTAAACACGACGTCACATTCGTCGGTTACGCCGCGCGCGACCATGATCGCACCCTGATGAAGCCGGGCGACATAGCCACTTTCGCCAAAGCGGAAGCCGATCATGGCGTCGATGTCGCGCGCCTTGTCGCGGTCGATCATGGTGCGGAACGAGAGCAGGATCGAAACGCCGCTGATTGGCAGCGTCGGATCGTGCCGTGGGCTACGGGCTGCCCAGCGGCCAAGCGCCTGCACGATCGGCTCCGCTTCCAGGCCCCAGTCCGTAGCTTCATAGACTTGCACCGACGCGGGCGGTGGCAAGCGCAGCTTGCGCGCCAGACCCCTCGCTTCAAGCTCGTCGAGCCGCTGGGACAGCACGTTGGCGCTAATTCCCGGCAGATCCGCCCTGAGCTCGTAGAATCGGCGCGGCCCGAGCATCAATTCGCGCAGCACCAGCAGCGCCCAACGTTCGCCAATCAGTTCGAGTGCGTGGGCGGTCCCGCAAGCGTCGTCATAGCCGCGTTTTGGCTCGACTGGTCGCTCTTTGGTTACTTTATCTAACTCCACAGTTGCAAACTAGGAGTGAGTCCTCCAAAAAGCAAGCCGAATCGAGTCGCCCAAGGAGGAATTCATGCCCGTCGATCCCAACGCCGATATTGAGATCACCGCTTTCGCCTGGGTGCCGCCGTTTGCCGAGGGCCTGGTCAGAGACCTTCGTCCCCGCTGGGCGCTGGAGGAAATCGGCCTGCCCTATCGCGTCCGATTGCTTGGCGGAGAGCGGCCACCCGAATATTTTTGCGAGCAGCCGTTCGGCCAGGTGCCCATCTATAGCGAGGGGCCGATCCAGATTTTCGAGAGCGGCGCAATCGTCCAGCACATCGGCGAGAAAAGCGAGAAACTGTTGCCGCGCGATGCCGTTGCGCGCATCCGAGCCATCCAATGGACCCATGCGGCGCTGAACAGCGTCGAACCGGCGATCCAGAATCTGGCTGCGATCGACCTCTTCTACTCGAACGAAGAGTGGGCCAAGCTTCGTCGCCCCGGCGCCGAAGAATTCGCTCAGCAGAGGCTCAAGCGAGTCGCCGAATGGCTTGGCGACAAGCAATGGCTCGAGGACCATTTCACGATCGGCGACCTGATGATGGCATCCGTCCTGCGGATCGCCCGACACACCGATTTAGTGGCTGAACAGCCGAACCTAAAAGCGTATCTCGACCGGGCCGAGCAGCGTCCGGCATTCCAGCGCGCGCTCGCCGACCAGATCGCCGTATTCAAGCAGCACCAACCTGAAGGAGTAACAGCATGACCTATTTCGAAGGGTTCATAGTCCCCGTCCCGCAGGCCAATAAGGAAGCCTATCGCAAGCACGCGAGCGATGCCGCGCCGCTGTTCCAGGAATTCGGCGTTAAGCGCATGGTCGAAACCTGGGGCGATGACGTCGCCGATGGCAAAGTCACCGACTTCAAGAAAGCCGTAAACGCCACGGACGACGAGGATGTCGTTTTTTCCTGGTTCGAATATCCCGACAAGGCGGCGCGCGACACCGCCAACGCGAAGATGATGAGCGACCCGCGAATGGAGGAGATGGGCGCGTCCATGCCGTTCGACGGCAAGCGCATGATCATGGGCGGATTCGAAGCGATCGTCGAAGAAGGCGCGGCCGGCGGCGGCTATACCGACGGGTTCGTCGTCCCGGTCCCCGAGGGCAAGCGCGAAGCTTATCGCACGATGGCTGCCAAGATGGCGGGGGTTTTCCGCGAGAAGGGCGCAACCCGCGTGATCGAATCGATCGCCGACGACGTCAAGCACGGCGAAGTCACCGATTTCTATCGGGCAGTGAAGGCCGAAGCCGGTGAGACCGTGGTCTTCTCGTTCATCGAATGGCCCGACAAGGCGACTCGTGACGACGCCTGGAAGGTGATCATGGCCGACGAGAGCCTGAAGCCGGAAGGCGAGATGCCGTTCTCAGGCCAGCGCATGTTCTGGGGCGGCTTCGAGCCGATCCTCGACACCGCCAAGCGTGAGCCGGCGAACGCCTGACGAAGCGGCAGACCTAAAGCAAAAGGAGAAGACGATGACCGACACGACTTATGCGCCGGCCCAGCCGGCCACGAATGAGGGTTCGAAGACATCCGCTCACGGCAGCTACGTCTGGTACGAGCTGCTGACGGCCGACCCCGACGGCGCCAAGGCGTTCTACGATGCGGTGATCGGCTGGAACATCGAGGCCCAGCCATCGGGCGAAATGGATTACCGCATGATCAACCGGGCCGACGGTAGCAATGCCGGCGGCGTCATGCGCCTGACCGACGAGATGAGCGCGAATGGCGCGCGGCCAACCTGGCTTGGCTATGTCGCGGTCGACGACGTCGATGCCTCCGTGGGGTCAATCGAGAAAGCCGGCGGCAAGGCGCTCAAGGCGGCGTTTGACATTCCAAACGTTGGTCGCATCGCCCTGGTCGCCGATCCGCAGGGCGCGCCGCTCTATGTGATGACGCCAAAGCCGCCGACGGATCGGCCCGACGCTGTCAGCGACGTGTTTGATCCGATGAAGGCGCAGCGCGTCCGCTGGAATGAGCTGGCGACCGCCGATCAGGACGGTGCCGTCCAATTCTACACCTCGCACTTCGGCTGGGCGCAGGAAGGCGGCATGGATATGGGCGAGATGGGTCAATATTTGTTCGTCCAGCATGGCGGCGTCGGCATCGGCGCAATCATGCGCAAGCCGCCGCAGTTGCCGGTGTCGCTGTGGACCTATTATTTAGGCGTCGACGACATTGACCGCTCAATAGCGGCCGTCACGGCCGGCGGCGGCCAGATCCTGAACGGCCCCATGGAGATCCCCGGCGGCGAATTTTCGCTCAATGGCCTTGACCCGCAGGGTGCGTCGTTCGGGCTCGTCGGCCCGCGCAAATCCTAGGAGGCACTGATGACCAACAAGCTGCAAACCTGCCTGTGGTTCGACAAAGGCGAGGCCCGAAAGGCGGCGGAATTCTACGCGTCCGTTTTCCCCGACACGAAAGTCGGCGAACGCCACGCGGCGGTATCCGATTTTCCGGGCGGGAGCGAAGGCGAGGAGCTGACCGTCGAGTTCAATGTACTCGGTCAATCTTTCGTCGGCCTCAACGGCGGCCCCAATTTCAAGGCCAATGAAGCGGTGAGCTTCATGGTCCTGACCGAAGACCAGGCTGAAACCGACCGCTATTGGAACGCGATCACCAAGACCGGCGGCGAGGAAAGCATGTGCGGTTGGTGCAAGGATAAATGGGGCTTCTCGTGGCAGATCACGCCCCGCGTGCTGCTCGATGCCACCACCAGCTCGGACAAGGCGGCTGCCCAGCGCGCGTTCGCGGCGATGATGACCATGCAAAAGATCGACATCGCCAAAATCGAGGCGGCCGTCGCCGGAGAGAATGTCGATGCGTAAGTTGACCGGGGCGGTGTTCGTGTCGCTCGACGGAGTGATGCAGGCGCCTGGCGGTCCCGAGGAGGATCCGACCAACGAATTCCGCCAGGGCGGCTGGGTTCAACCCCTCTGGGATCAGGACATGGGCCCGTTCGAAGGCGTCATCATGGGCGATTACGACCTGCTCCTTGGCAAGCGGACCTACGATATCTTTTCGGGCTATTGGCCGCACAACCAGGACAATCCGATTGGCGCCAAGTTTCAGGCCATCAACAAATATGTCCTGACCCATTCCGGCGAACCGCTGGCGTGGGAGAACAGCCGCAAATTGTCAGGCGAGACGGTGGCGGATGCAGTGGCCGAACTCAAGCAAACCGATGGGCGAGACCTGTTGATCCAGGGAAGCAGCACCTTATACCCGCCGCTACTTTCCGCACGCCTGATTGACCGCCTCGTCCTGATGATTTTCCCGGTCCTCCTCGGCAAGGGCAAAGGCATCTTCGACGGCACCTTGGATCCCGGCGGCCTGAAGCTCGTCGACAGCTTCGTGTCGAACACAGGGGTCGTTATCGGCGTTTACGAACCGGATGGGGACGTCAAAACCGGGACCTTTGAAACGAAAGAGCCGAGCGAGGAAGAGCTCGATCGCCGCGAGAAAATGGCCGAGGGCAGCTGGTGACGCTCGAGCTCTACGCGCACCCGTTCTCGTCCTACTGCCAGAAGGTGCTGATCGCTCTGTGGGCCGACGACACCGAGTTCGAATACCGGATGCTCGACGAGGACCATCCGGAGAATATGGCCGAGCTCAAGCGCCGCTGGCCGTTCGGGCAGTTTCCGTTACTTGTGGATGGCAGCGAGACGGTGGTCGAGACAAGCCCGATCATTGAGCATCTGCAGGCGAATTATCCCGGGCCAAACCGCTGGATTCCCGACGGCGAACAGGGCCGCCGGGTGCGCTTTCTCGACCGCTTTTTCGACCTGTATGTGATGAACAACATGACGAGGCCGGTGTTCGATGCGTTGCGGCCCGAGGGCTCGCGGGACCCTTATGGAGTCGAGCAGGCTCTGGCGGGACTGCGGACCGCGTACGACTGGCTCGAGGCGAACCTTGGCGACGGCCCATGGGCAGTGGGCGAGCAGTTCACCCTCGCCGACTGCGCCGCCGCTCCGTCCCTGTTCTATGCCGACTGGATCGATGAGATCGGGCCGGAGCGCTCCAAGCTCGCCGCCTATCGGGCGCGGTTGCTTGCGCATCCCACGGTCGCCCGCGCAGTCGAC
>JBDSBX010000141.1:0-10064 GCA_039921365.1 Sphingomicrobium sp.
TTTTTGAAGCGTTGAACAAGATTTTGCTCGATGCCGACGTCGACCTGATCGCGCTTGCCGGCTTCATGCGCATCATTCCCGAGACTTTCCTCGATCGCTGGGCCGGCCGCATCCTCAACATTCACCCCTCGCTCCTGCCCGCCCACAAAGGCCTCGGCAGCCATGAAGCGGTGCTGGCCGCTGGCGAGACCGTGACCGGCGCGAGCGTGCACCTTGTCTCCAAACTCGTCGATTCTGGCGAGATTCTCGGCCAGGTGGAAGTCGCGGTTCTGCCCGAAGACGATCGCGATTCGCTCGCCGAGCGCGTGCTCATCGCCGAACACCAGCTGTATCCGCGCATCCTTTCGCACTTCGCCGCCCGCCCATTCGATTCGCGCTGGATCGAGGCGGAGGTCGATGCGCTGGCGCAGTTGCTGCCCGAAGTCGGACGCAAGACCAGCCACGGATCGCCCGGTTGGTCGGTCGGCGGCGAGAAGGGCAAGCTGTTCGCGATCATCGCTAACCACCACCATGGCGAGGACGCCGTCGGACTGCTGATCAAGGCCAGCGGCCCGGACGAAATGACCGGGCTGATCGAGGCGCAGCCGGATGTCTATTACTGGCCCAAATATTATGGCGCGAGCGGCTGGCTGGGCATCAAGCTCAATCGCCGCGACGTCGACTGGGCTCAGGTGAGCGAATGGCTCGAACGAAGCTGGCGGGCATGCGCGCCGCCGCGGCTGACCAAGCTGATGCGCGCTGCGGAGCAATTCTAGCAGCAAGTCACGGGGAAACAGACTGGCAATGAACGAACCTCAATCTCGCCGCCGCTGGGTCACATTCGGCGAATTGGTCGCTGTGGCAGCGCTAATTATCTCGGCGCTCGGCTTGTGGCTTACCTGGCGCGCCACCCAGGACGGCGAGCCAACGCGCGTTGTCGAGCAGAAGCAGCCGATTGCGCTCACGCTTCGCGGCACCGCCGACAAGGACGGCTGCGAGCTGGTCCTCGCTCCGGTCGAGACCGGCCATGCGCTGGAATCGCTGACCCTCACGGTCCCGGGCGCACCCGCGATCGAGGTCGGCAGCGACGGCCGGCTTGGCGCCGACGATTTCGAAGCGGCGCTCAAGGACCGCGACAAGGACCGCAAGGGCAGTGGCAAGGTGCCGGTGCGGATTGTGGCCCGCTACGTCGAGATGGGTGCCACCCGCGCCGGCGGCGGCGCTTATGTGCTTCGGTATGAGTGGCAGGGCGGCGGCCTGTTCGGCGGCCGCTCGCTCCGCCTGACGGGGTTGAACCGCTAGCCGACGATCTCTTCGGGCTTGAAGAAGAAGTCGATCTCGATCGCCGCATTTTCGGCGCTGTCCGAGCCGTGGACCGAATTGGCCTCGATCGATTCCGCGTAAGCCTTGCGGATCGTGCCCTCGTCGGCCTGCGTCGGATTGGTCGCGCCCATGATTTCGCGGTTGCGGGCAACGGCGTTGTCGCCCTCCAGAACCTGCACCACCACCGGGCCAGAGGTCATAAAAGTGCAAAGGTCGTCGAAGAACGGCCGTTCGCGGTGGACGCCGTAGAAGCCCTCGGCCTGATCGCGGGTCATGAGGATGCGACGCGAAGCGACGACCCGAAGGCCGGCCTCCTCGAGCTTCTTGGTGACGGCACCGGTCAGGTTGCGGCGGGTCGCGTCGGGCTTGATAATCGAAAAGGTGCGTTCGGTCGTCATGGCCGAGCGTCTCCTGCTTTTGAAGGGTGGAATGTCGGCTGCGCCTAGCGGGGCGGGCCGGGCGCGGCAAGCGTCAGCCTTTCTCCTGCCAGCGCCCGCTTTCGTCCTGCGCCCAGAAATGGCGCTCGACCCCGTCCCTGCCCGACAGCAGCTTCCACGCCATCCGCGCGCCTTCGAGTGCGGCGGCATCGAACAAATAAAATGCCCGGTCGTAATTCAACGCGGCCTCGCGCCACTCGCCGTCGGCGATCAGCATGTTGCGCGCCAGATTGGGCGCGTCCGGGCTGGTCGAAAACAGGATGGGCTGGCGCGCATCGTCGGCGCCACCGGCAATGCCATGCGGGACGAAGCTTGTCGGTCCCTGGTCCCACAGCAAGCGGTCGAGGCGGGCCAGCAAGGCTTCGTCCTCGGCGACGACGAGCAGGCGTGCGTCCTGAGACAGCAGTTTCTCCGCCAGGCTGGCAATGACCTGCTCTAAGGGCGTCTGGCCGAGCTGATAAAAATCCACCTGCATCGATCAGGCCGGCATCCGTCAGCTAGTCCTCGGCAGTGTCGGCGACGAACTGGTCGAGCAGCCGCACGCCAAAGCCCGTCGCACCCTTGTCATAGGTGGAGCCGGCCTTGTCCGACCAGGCCATCCCGGCGATGTCGAGATGCGCCCAGCGGACGCCCTCGTCGACGAAGCGCTTGATGAATTGCGCGGCGGTAATCGAACCGCCTTCGCGCGGGCCGACGTTCTTCATGTCGGCAATCGGCGAATCGATCATCCGGTCGAAAGATTCGCCAAGCGGCATCCGCCACAATTTGTCGCCCGATGTTTCGGCGGCGCTCAACAACTCCGCGGCAAGGCCATCGTCGGGGCTGAACAGGCCGCCATATTCATGGCCGAGACTGACCAAAATCGCCCCGGTCAGCGTCGCGACGTCGACGATCGTCGTCGGCTGGTAGTTGCGCTGGACATAAGTAATCGCGTCGGCGAGCACGAGCCGGCCTTCGGCATCGGTGTTGATCACTTCGGCCGTCTGCCCGGACATGGTGGTGACGACGTCGCCCGGCCGCTGGGCGTTGCCCGACGGCATATTCTCGACCAGCCCGCAGACGCCGACGACATTGGCCTTGGCTTTGCGCAACGCGAGCGCCTTGAAGGCGCCGACGACAGCCCCAGCGCCGCCCATGTCCCACTTCATCATTTCCATGCCTTGGGCGGGCTTGATCGAGATGCCGCCGGTGTCGAAGGTGACCCCCTTGCCGACCAAAGCGAGCGGCGCGGTACCTGGCTTGCCGCCGTTCCAGCGCAGGATCAGCAACCGCGGATCGCGGACCGAGCCCTGGGCGACGCCAATCAACGCGCCCATGCCGAGCTTGGTCATCGCCGCGCCGTCGAGCACTTCGAGCTCGATGCCGAGATCGGCGAGATGGCGGCAACGTTCGACGAACGTCTCGGGATAAATGATGTTGGCCGGCTCCGTGACCAATTCGCGGGTCAGCCCGACCCCTTCGAGCACCGGTTGCCAGCGTTGCTCCCAGCGTTGCTGAGCGCCGGCGTCCGCGACAACGATGGTCACCTGGGCAAGCGTCGGTTTTTGCTTGTCCTTGAGCTTGGTGCGGTAGCGGTCATGGCGCCATGAGCGAAGCGCTGCGCCCAACCCGACACGGGCCGCGGCGTCGGCGTCATAGTCAAGGCCGGTAAGGTCTATTACAGCATGAGTTTCGCCGGAGGTTAGCAATTTCGCGGCGACGGTGCCGCCAAGCTTTTCGGCGGCCGCGGCCGGAGCAACGCCCTTGCCCGTACCGACCACCAACAGGCGCTTCGGACCATCGGCCGGGAACAGCTCGACCGTACTCCCGGCATCACCGTCGAAGCGCTGCCGCTTGAGCGCGGCCTCAACCGCGCTTCCCAAGCCCTTGATCGCATCGGCATCGGCGCGGTCGGTGGGAACGACCAGCGCATAATCTCCGTCGGGCAGGCGATCGGCGAAGCTGACTTGCATGCAATGCAATCCTTGACGGGAAGCGAGGGTTGGCGGCTCCTTAGGACGCGAGTGGCGAAAGGGCAAAGCGGACACACCCTGGCGAAAAGCGGGGTCCCGTCGGATTGTCGCACGCAGCCCGAGGTGCGATAGCCGCCGTCAGGGTAGCCAGGCATGGGGCGAGAGGTTTGCGTAAGGGATTAGTCTGGTGGTCGGCGCTGCCGATGCTGCTTGCAGTGCCGGCGAATGCCCTTGCCCAGCAAGCTGGTCCGGAGACGCCCGCGGACACGAGCGCCGCCCCCGAAGATCCAGCCCCGGTCGTCAATTTCAGCGCCGACCAGGTCAGTTATGCAAGCGACGGCGAAATGATCACGGCGACCGGTGCGGTCCGCATGTCGCGCGATGGCAATTACCTTGCCGCCGACCAGGTGACCTGGAACCGCAAAACGGGCGAAGTTCGCGCCACGGGCAATGTCGTCGTCGTCAATCCGCAGGGCGACAAGCTGGTCGGCAACAACGTGGTGCTGACCGACACGTTGCGCGCCGGCACCGTCGAAAATCTGCTGGTCGTACTCGACAGCGGCGGGCGAATCGCCGCGGCGCGCGGGACCCGCGACGGCGACTTCACGACTCTCGACCGTGCGATCTACTCGCCATGCCCGGTGACCAAAGCGAGCGGCTGCCCGCGCAATCCGAGCTGGTCGATCACTGCCGCCCGAGTGGTTTACGATCCCACGCGCAACAAGGTTCGCTTCCAGGGCGGGCGGCTGCAGTTGTTCGGAGTGACCCTTCCCCTGCTGCCCGTGTTCAGCATTGGTACGGCGTCGGGAGGCGGCGCCGTCAGCGGCTGGCTGGTCCCCGAAATCAGCGTCTCCTCGCGCAACGGGCTCGAGGTGGAAATGCCTTATTATCAGCGGTTTTCGGCCAATCGGGACCTGACGCTAACACCGCATCTGTACACGGGAACCTGGCCCGCCCTGGAAGCGCGCTATCGCCATCTCGACGGCCTCGGCGCCTTTCAGCTCGGCGCCTTCGCGACCTATGCCCGGATTGACGATCCCGATCCCAACGACCCGACGCCGGACACGCGCAGCAACTTCCGCGCTTATTTCGAAGGCAATGGCAAGGCCCAGTTCAACCCGCAGTGGAGCCTGACCTCCGCCTTCCGGATCGCCACCGACAAGACCGTCACCCGGCGCTACGACATTACCCGCGACGATCGCTTGCGCAGCTTCATCAATGCCGAACGGATCACCCCGACGTCCTACATCAGCATCGCCGGCTGGGCGTTCCAGGGCCTGCGCGTCGACGACGTCCAAAAACGGATTCCGATCGCTCTGCCGGCAATCGACGCTCGCTTCCGCCTCGATGGGCCGGTGGTCGGTGGCAATATCGAACTGCAGGCGAACAGCCTCGCGATCCTGAGGATCGACGGGCAGGACACGCAGCGCGCTTTTGTCAGTGGCCGCTGGGACCTGCGGCGGCTGACGAATTTCGGCCAGCAGCTTCAGTTGAACGCTTATGCTCGAGGCGACATCTATCACACTGAGGATTCAGCCAGCACCCCAGTGCCGATCTACCGCGGCACCGATGGCTGGCACGCGCGCGGCGTCGCGGCCCTTGCGGCGGACGTCCAGTGGCCATTTGTCGGCCCTGCGTTCGGCGGCTTCCAGCGCCTCGTGCCCCGGGTCCAGCTGGTGCTGACGCCGCCGACGCCCAACCTCGACATCCCCAATGAGGACGCGCGCGCGGTCGACCTCGAAGACAGCAATCTGTTCGCTCTCAACCGGTTCCCCGGCTACGATCGATGGGAAGACGCGTCGCGCATGACCTATGGCGTCGACTGGTCGCTTGAGCGGCCGAACATGTCGATCACCACAACCGTTGGCCAAAGTTATCGGCTGGTTCGCCGCGCCGGCATTTTTCCCGAGGGCACCGGGCTGTCGGACCGCTTCTCGGATATCGTCGGGCGAACCCGCATTCGCTACGGCCGCTTCATCGACCTCACCCACCGCTTCCGGGTCGACAAGAACGACCTCGCGTTTCGCCGCAACGAAGTCGACCTGACCGTCGGGACCGACCAGACCTATGTCCAGATCGGCTATCTCAAGCTCAATCGCAACATCAGCGCCGCCGTCGAGGATTTGCGCGACAAGGAGGAACTGCGGCTCGCCGGGCGGTGGAAGTTTGCCCGTTACTGGTCGGTGTTTGGAGCGACCGTCCTCGATCTGACCGACAGCGCCGAAGATCCACTGTCGCTGGCCGACGGCCTCCAGCCCGTTCGGCAAAGGCTCGGCATCGCCTATGAAGATGAGTGCCTGGAGCTTGGCCTATCGTGGCGCCGCGACTATGAGCGCATCGGGGACTTCCGAAAGGGGAGCACTTTCTCGCTTCGAATAGCGCTGAAGGGGCTTGGCCGATAGGCTAAACCAAAAGGGCCGCTAAGCCTGCGTTCAGCGGGCGTGGATGAATGGCAATCGATTCCAACGTTGGTTTTGCAAGGGATTTGACGACGTGGCAGCAGGTTCTGAATTGTTTTTGACGCGCGCGCGATATGGCGCGGCGGCGCTCGTCCTAGCGATTGCCGGGACGGCATTCGCGCAGGACGCGGCATCTCCCCAAGCGACGCCGAACAGCACGACGGCGCTGCGGCTGCCGGAAAACCCCCAGCTGTTCGGGTCGACCATGCCATCGGTGGTCAAGGCGACCGCCATTATCAACGGCGAGATCATTACCCAGACAGATATCGACCAGCGGCTGGCGTTGCTGGTCATTGCCAACGGTGGGCGGCTGCCGGCCGATGAAGTCGAGCGCCTTCGCCAGCAGGTTCTTCGCAACCTGATCGACGAGTCGCTCCAGATTCAGGCGGCCAAGGCCGAGAAAATCACGGTCAAGCCGGCGGACATCGACCGCACGCTGGGCCGCGTTGCGCAAAGCAACAAACAAAGCGTCGAACAGCTTTCGGCGCTGCTCGCCGCCCATGGTTCGTCGATCAACTCGATGCGCCGCCAGATCGAAGGCGAGCTCGCCTGGACCAGGCTGCAGCGGGCGAAGATCGAAGTCAGCGTTGGCGATGACGAGGTCAAGGCCGTCCTCGACCGCATGAACGCCGCCAAGGGCACCGAGGAGTTCCGGGTCGGCGAGATTTACCTGTCCGCCAACGCCGGCAATGAAACGCAGGTGATGGCCAATGCCAACCAGATACTCGCGCAACTTCGCAATGGCGCATCGTTCGCCGGCTACGCCCGGCAATATTCCGAAGCCTCGACCGCGGCGGTCGGCGGCGATCTCGGCTGGGTCCGCCCGGAGCAATTGCCCGAGCCGATCGCAGCAACGCTTCGCCAGATGGGTCCGGGGCAGGTCAGCAACCCGATCGCGGTGCAGGGCGGAATCTCGATCGTTGCGGTGCAGGACACGCGCAAGGTGCTGACCGCCGACCCGCGCGACGCCATCCTCAGCCTGAAGCAAGTCTCCGTTTCATTCGCCAAGGGCACCAGCCGAGCCCAGGCCGAGCCGATTGTCGCCCGGTTTGCCGAGGCCGCGCGGACGGTCGGCGGCTGTGGCGGCGCTGACAAGATCGCCGCCGATTTCAACGGTGAGTTGGTCCAGAGTGATCAGGCCAAGATCCGCGACCTGCCGGCTGCGCTGCAGCGGCTGATGCTGCCGATGCAAGTCGGCCAGGCGACCCAGCCGTTCGGTTCGATCGACGAGGGCGTCCGCATCCTAGTGATCTGCGGCCGCGACGAGGTCAACGCCAACGCTCCGACGAGCGAGGAGGTCCACGCCCAGATCAACGAGGAGCGCGTCAACCTGCGGGCCCGGCGCTACCTGCGGGATCTTCGGCGTGATGCGGTGATCGAATTCCGATAGAGTCCGCGTGATGACGCGCGCTGCCTGGCCTGACGCATGATGGACTATCCCAATGCGCCGCTGGCGGTTTCGCTCGGCGACCCAGCCGGCATCGGCGCCGAGGTCATCGCCAAATGCTGGGACAATCGCGCGCTGTTCGAGCTACCGCCATTCGTGGCGATCGGCGATCCGCGCTCGATCAGCGCCGTCTGGGACGGCCCGATCGAGGTCATCGACGGGCTCGATGAAGCGGATTCGGCGTTCGATGTCGGGCTACCTTTGATCCAGCTGGCCGCGTTGCAGGCCGACACGCCCGGTCATCCCAGCGTCGCCGGCGCCCATTGCTCGCTCGATGCGCTGGAGTTGGCGGTCGGGCTCGCCCGCTCCGGCTCGGCCGCGGGCGTCGTCACCGGCCCGGTGTCCAAGGAGCAACTTTACGCGATCGGCTTTGCCCACCCCGGGCAGACCGAGTTCGTCGCCGAGCGCTGCGGCGTTGCGACGAGCAACGTGGCGATGATGCTGGCCGGCCCGACGCTGCGCACAGTCCCGGTTACGACCCATCTGCCGCTTACCCAAGCAGTCAAGCAACTGACGACCGCGCTCATCGAATCGCGTGGACGAGCGGCCTTGCGCGGACTCCAGCGCAACTTCGGAATCGAGGATCCGCGTCTCGCCGTCGCCGCCCTCAACCCGCACGCCGGCGAAGGCGGGACGCTCGGCCGCGAGGAGATCGAGATCATCGAACCCGCTGTCGCGGCGCTGGTCGCCGAAGGCTGGCGCGTGACCGGGCCGCATCCCGCCGACACCATGTTCCATACCAGCGCCCGGGCGAAATATGACGCGGCGCTGTGCATGTACCACGACCAGGCGCTGATCCCGTTGAAAGCCCTGCATTTCGAGGAAGGGGTCAATGTGACCCTGGGACTGCCGATCGTCCGCACCGCGCCCGATCACGGCACGGCGTTCGACATTGCCGGGCAGGACCGCGCCGATCCGCGGGCGATGGCCGCGGCCATCCGCCTCGCCGCGCGCTGCGGCGTCCATCGCGCGCCGGCTGCATGACAGCCGCATGAGATCAGACCTGGAGCCGCTCCGCGAGGTGATCGCGCGGCACGGGCTCCAGGCTCGCAAGTCGCTCGGACAGAATTTCATTCTCGACCGGCAATTGCTTGAACGCATTGCCGCGGTGCCCGGTCCGCTGGCCGGCGAGACCGCCTACGAAGTCGGTCCTGGTCCCGGCGGCCTGACGCGAGCGCTGCTCGATGCGGGCGCTAGGGTTGTCGCTGTCGAGCGCGACCGCCGTTGCCTGCCGGCGCTGGCCGAGCTGGAGCGGGATTACCCCGGCCGGCTGCGGGTCATCGAAGATGATGCGATGCGGATCGATGAGGCCGCTGAGGCGGGTGGCGGCGCCTACGTGGTCGCCAATCTACCGTACAATGTCGGCACGGCGCTGCTACTGCGCTGGCTAAGCGGCGTGTGGCCGCCGTGGTGGCGGTCGCTGACATGCATGTTCCAAAAGGAAGTCGCCGAGCGGATCGTCGCCCGGCCGGGCACCGAGCATTACGGCCGGCTGGCAGTCGCCGCCCAGTGGCGGGCCCGGCCAAGAATCGCGCTGACCGTCAACCGCTCGGCGTTCGTACCGCCGCCCAAGGTCACGTCTGCGGTCGTCCATATCGTTCCAGCGGCGATGCCCACGGGCGTCGAATGGAGCATCCTCGAGAAAGTCACCGCGGCGGCGTTCGGCCAGCGCCGCAAGATGCTGCGCTCAAGCCTGAGCGGCCTTCCGGGAGCGCTGGAAGCGCTGGAGAAGCTTGGTATCGACACGACCAGACGCGCGGAGACGCTCGGCGTGGAAGAGTTTGTCGGCCTGGCTCGAGCGCTTAGTTAATTGGTTTTGCGGACCTGGACCGGCTTGGCCGCTGCGACCGTCGGTCCGCGGCTGATCGCCGCCGACAGCATCGCCAGTTGCTGGCAGCCGCTCGGGCAAAGCTTCTGGAGCTTGGCAAGATTGTCCCTGGCGCGCGGCACGGCGCCCAGTTCGACCATCGCTTCACCCTGTACGGCAAGCGCATCGCGATCGCCGGGTTCGAGCGCCAGCGCCTTGTTGGTAAAGCGAATCGCCTTGCCGAACAGCTTCTGCTTTTGAGCGACACGGGCGAGCACGACGAACGCGGCCCGGTTGCGCGGATCGACCGCCAGCGCGGTTTCAAGGGCGTCGTCGGCGGCTTCGAACTTCCCGGCGACGAGCAGCGACTGGCCCTGGACGAGCATTTGCTGCGACTTCGGCGCGATCTGGTCGTCGAGCTTCTGGCTCGCGACCGGAGCGGCGAGAAAAACGCCGGCAGCGCCAGCCAACAACAAGCAGTGCAACAGATGCATCAACGTCTCCAATTCGCTGCCGGCTCATCTAGCATGGCCGACCCAGCCGCGCGACGAAAAAGCCATCGGTGCCGTCCTGACCTGGGACCAGGAGCCGACCGCTGCCCGTCAAACGCCCGGCGGCGATAGGCGTTGCCTGGGCAACCCAGGATGAACGGCCGCTGAG